>JAHZLH010000048.1 GCA_022599915.1 Actinomycetes bacterium | reverse complement strand
TATTCAAACGGATGCTGCCATCAACCCCGGAAACTCCGGTGGCCCGTTGGTCGATGGCGCCGGTCGCGTGATCGGGGTGAACTCGGCGATCGCCAGCCTCGGAGGGGGGGCTGGCGGTCAAGCCGGTTCGATCGGTCTAGGCTTCGCTATTCCCATCGATACTGCGCAGCGGATTGCGGATGAACTCATCACCACGGGTAGTTCCAGCACTCCGATCATCGGGGCGCAGATCGATTCCGCCGGTGACACCGAAGGGGCCCGGATCGCTGAAGTTACGGCTGGTGGGCCAGCTGACGAAGCAGGGCTGCGTAGTGGCGATGTCATCACGGAGCTGGATGGCCGGGTGATCGCGGATTACACCGAACTGGTGGTAGCCATTCGAGATAAGGCAGTGGGCGAGGAAGTCGTGCTCACGGTGGAACGCGGATCGGGCACTGAGCAGGTCACCGTGACGCTGGGCGCTGCTGGCGAGTGACCAACCACATAGCTGGGTTGGGGAAAAGAGCCCCCGGGGGCATCGAAAGCCTCCGGGGGTTCCCTTACTCTGAGTGATCAGCCCAGGAACCGGCGGTGGGAAATGGGCTCAAACTCCGCGCTGTGCGGACTATCCTGGAGGAAAATCATGTCAGAAACCGTTCAGGCGACTCGGCTCCCGTTGATCGGGGATGAAGCGCCAGACTTCAATGTGGAGTCCACCCACGGACACATCAAGTTGTCGGACTATCGCGGCAAGTGGGTTGTACTGTTCAGCCACCCGGCCGACTTCACCCCGGTATGCACTACCGAGTTCATTGAGTTCGCTCGCCGTAACGATGAGTTCGAACAGCGCAACATTCAGTTGATCGGTAACTCGGTTGATTCAATCTTCAGCCACATCGGTTGGATCCGGTCCATCGAGGAGAACACTGGCCTGGAGGTCAAGTTCCCGGTCGTGGCTGATATCGAGATGGAGGTTGCCAGCGCCTACGGAATGATCCACACGGAGAGCAACGGCACTAACGCGGTTCGCGCTGTGTTCGTCATCGACGACAAGGGCATCATCCGCGCCCTGGTGTACTACCCGCTGAATGCCGGTCGCAATATCGACGAGATCCTGCGGTTGGTGGACGCGCTCCAAACGGTTGACCGCGAAGGGGTTTCTTGCCCGGCGAACTGGACCCCGGGTGACGACGTCGTCGTTGGTGCTCCCCGCACGACCGCTGACCTGCGTGCCCGTCTCGAGGACGACAATGTCAACCTGACTGACTGGTATTTGGCCAAGAAGCAACTGGCCAAGTAACGGGGCAGTAGGTCCGATACGAAGGGCGTCGCCAACTGTGGTGGCGCCCTTCGGGCATTTCTGCGCATGAGAGCGTCACCGTGGCTGAGGAAACTATTCGCTGGGTGGGACCACCGCTACTGCCCCATCTCGGCGAGAGTCGCCCACGGCAGTCACGCTGCCATCAGCATGCCGAGTCACGGCGTGGATGCCTCCGAAGAACAGATTGCGTTGGGTCCAACTGTTGACCTGAGCAACGTCAGCCAGAGCAGCCACCGTTTCGGCTGGCCAATCCGGCTCGAGTTGGATATCCCCCGGATTGGGGTGAATTCGGGGTGCGCCCACGGCCGTGACCACGTCTTGGTTGAGATCGATGAGGCGCAGCAAGGCCGCCAGCATTGCGGAGCGGATTCGTTCACTGCCGCCGCTACCGAGCCCCGTGACCGCGCCGTCGGCGTGAGTCACGATGGTGGGGTTCATCATCGATCCCAGCCGACTGCCTGCTGGCAGCGCGTGGAAACCACCGGGATGCAGGTCCTCTTCGCCCAGCATGTTGTTGAGGTAGATGCCGGTGCCGGGAATCACGATTCCGGAGCCGGAGCCGTTGGAGGTGGTCATCGTGGCGACCATGCCGTCACTGTCCACCACACTGATGTGCGTGGTTCCCTTGCTGACTTGGCCGATGCCAGCTGCTTCGTTTGCCCGCCGGACCTGCAGAGTTGCGTCGTTGAGCGCGGTTGCTGCGCGAACCCAGGAACCGGATGATTCATCCATGGGTGCCAGTTGTGCCAGGGCCGCAGCGACGATGGCACCGCCGAATGCCGGGGGTGAGTTGAGCGCGATACGGGCTCCCTGCCGTTCTACGACGAGCGGATCTCGTTCGGAGACCGTGTAACTGCTTAGATCTTCGGCGGTAATGTGCCCGGCCGTGTGTTCCATGAGGTCCAGCAGTGGGCTCGCATAAGCTGGCGAGTTGATTGAGGTAACGACTCCTTCACCGACTAAGTGCAAGAAGTCGCCCAGGGCGGGATTGTCGACGGTGTCGCCACTTGCAGCGTCCCCGTCGGCTGTGCGGATCAACTCATGACTCTCCGGCGTGAGTGACAGGATTTCGCGGACAAGATCCATGACCTCGGCCTGTACTGGCTCCACAACAGTGCCGCGCCGGGCCAATACTGTTGCTGGTGCAGTCACGGTCGCCAGCGGCGCGCGGCCATAGTCTTGGTGCGCAGTCAGGTAACCAGCAAGCGCTCCCGGTACCGCTACCGATCCAGGTCCCACGTGGAACTCCTGGGTGGCACCCAGGAACTCCACCACGACCGGGGTGAAATCAGCTGCTCCCGGTTCTTTCGATCCCAGTCCGGGTGCGTTTACGAAAAAGTCCAGAACTTTGACCGTCCCGTCGGGAAGTTGCAGATTGAGGAAGCCACCACCGCCGAGCGAAGTAAAGACCAGTTCGCTCACCGAGGCTGCCAACATGCCTCCGATGGCCGCGTCGACGGCGTTGCCGCCAGCCCGCAAAACCGCGACCGCAGCCAACGCGGTATCGCGGGAGCCGGCGGCCACTGCTGCACATCCGGGCGGCCCAGTGGCGATGGCCGGTTCGGCGGCCGCGGGGCTAGGCGACATTTCCGGAAGGCTGGTCACGAGCGCAAGGCTACTGACAAGAGCGCTTCGCTGCCCCGCACCACTCCCGTTGACCGACATCTACCTAGTACCGACCACTAGGCTGATCAGCGGCAGATTGATGCGGCGGGAGCTGTGATGGGATTCGAGTTCACGCCTTCGGCGGGGCGCAGCCGCGGAGTTGCGGTCAGGATCGCGGCTGGCAAGATCAGGGATCTCCGGATGGACAGGGTCGGTGGCTGAGATGACGGATTACGGTGATGTCCGCCCTCGGGGTAGCGACGACTCGGGGGCGCCAGCTCCACCTATTCCTGGCCATTCCGCACCACCCGAGATCTTGAGAGCCGTCGACGATATCTCTGCTGAGCACGAAGCCGAACTTGTCGCTTTGCGGCGACGGCTGCACGCTGAACCGGAGTTGTCGTTTGCGGAAACAGTCACGACCGAGGAAGTAGCTGAGCGGCTAATAGTGGAGGGGCTGACCCTAGAACGACTTCCTAGCGGAACGGGGCTGTCTTGCGACATCGGAGATCAAGGGGAACTGGTCGCGCTGCGAGCAGAACTCGACGCGTTGGCGATGCCCGACAGCAAAGATGTCCCTTACCGCTCGCGGCGGCGCGGCATTGCGCACGCGTGCGGTCACGATGTCCACGTGGCCATCGTTGTGGGGGCCGGCATCGTGCTCAATCGACTGCATCGCGATGGCCAGTTGCCCGGTCGAGTGCGATTAATTTTTGAACCGGGGGAAGAGCAAGTTCCCGGTGGCGCTGTTGAAGTAGTCGAACTCGGGCTACTACGTGACGTGTCGGCAATTTTTGCGGTGCACTGTGATCCCAAGTTGGAGGTCGGAGTAGCCGGAACGCGTATCGGTGCCATTACCTCGGCATCGGACAAAGTGGAGATCGAACTGACTGGACCGGGCGGTCACACCGCTCGGCCGCACCTCACTGTGGACCTCGTAGCGTTGGCCGCCCGATTGATTGAGCAACTTCCGGTGGAGCTAGAGCAGCGGATGGGTGGGCCGGAAAACTGCCGGATGGTCTTTGGTGCAGTGCACGCTGGTGCCGCCGCCAACGTCATTCCCGCCCGAGCGGAACTGGCAGGTTCGCTGCGTACTCCTGATGTCGCTGCGTGGAACGAGGCGCTGCCGGCCTTGACGGAGGCGCTGGCGGTCATTCTTGGCGATACCGGGGCCGCCTGGGATGTCAACTATGTCCGAGGGGTGCCGCCAGTCGTGAACGACGAATGGGCGGCTCGCACAGCCGCTCGATGTGTGCGCAATCTGCTCGGCGAAGAGGCATTGGTGGAGACCGAGCATTCGTGGGGTGGTGACTCGTTTGGCTGGATGACGGGTGAGGTGCCTGGCGCTTTTCTCCGGCTGGGGACGCATAACCCAGAACGTGGCGACATGCTGGATCTCCATCACAGTCGCTTCGACGTTGACGAGCGAGTAATCCTAATCGGAGTTCGGCTGTTGGTTCGTGCGGTGCTCGGCGCACTCGCTGATTTGCCCCGCTAGCGATGTCCTGAGAGCACCACCTAGGTGCGAAATAGTTAGACATCCAACATTTGGACATGCAATAGTTGGACCCAGAAGAGTCATTGGCTAGGGATAGTCGGCCGAGCTCCAGCTCCGGCTCCAGCAAGGCCAACGTCGGCACAGCTATCGCACTGCCCACGACAGCGGCCGTGAGTAGCGCGATGCAGGAGGTGGGTAGTGATGACGCTGCATCAGCCACGACAACCGATTCGAATTGTGACAGCGGCGAGCCTGTTTGACGGTCACGATGCCGCCATCAATGTCATGCGACGCATCCTGCAGGATCAGGGCGCGGAAGTGATTCATCTGGGTCACGATCGGTCAGTGCACGAGGTAGTAGTCGCTGCACTGCAGGAGGATGCGACTGCTGTTGCGATTTCCTCCTATCAGGGTGGCCATGTCGAATACTTCAGCTATCTGCGTGAGGAACTCAATCGCAGCGGTGCTGAGCACATTCGCGTCTACGGTGGCGGTGGTGGTGTCATCGTCCCGGCTGAAGTTGAGCTCCTCGCCAGCAAGGGGGTGCGCATCTTCACACCGGCGGATGGCCAGCAGTTGGGGCTACCGGTGATGATCAACAGCATCATCGTTGACTGCGACCACCCAACGAATCCTCACTTCGATCTGGAGTTGGTGCGGCAGAACCACCATCGAGACCTCGCCCGGGCCATTACTGCAGTGGAGCAGGGGCAGCCAGTCTCACTACCGCCAGCAGCTAACTCCGCTCCGGTAGTGGGCATCACTGGCACTGGCGGAGCTGGCAAGTCCTCGGTGACCGATGAACTGCTGCGTCGGCTTCAGATCGATGACGAAAACAAGTTACGGATCGCGGTGTTGGCGGTGGATCCCAGCCGACGCCGTGGCGGCGGAGCACTGTTGGGTGATCGAATCAGGTTCAACGCACTGCGGGATCAGCGGATCTACTTCCGATCAGTAGCGACTCGGAACTCAGGGGCCTCGGTGACTGACACCCTGCCAGACGTCATCGATCTGGTGAGTGGCTGTGGCTTCGATCTGGTGATCGTCGAAACACCTGGTCTCGGTCAAGGAGATACCGGGCTAGTTGATCTGGTTGACCTGTCGCTGTACGTGATGACGGCTGAATATGGTGCGGCCAGCCAACTAGAAAAGATTGGGATGTTGGACTGTGCTGATGCCGTACTGATTAACAAGTACGAGCGCTCCGGCTCTGAGGATGCCCGCCGTGACGTTGCGCGACAACTGGTGCGCAATCGCCAAGCGTTCGGTACCGACTGGCAAGAGATGCCAGTCTTTGGCACGAGCGCGGCGCAGTTCGATGATTCTGGCGTCACCCACGCTTATCGCTGGCTACGAGCAGCGCTGGTGGACCATGGCCTCCCCAGCGGGGCGGGCCTGCTGCCGACAACAACGGGTAGCGCGGCAACGGAGTTGATCCCACGTGATCGCCAGCGGTATCTCTCGCAGATCGCAACCGTCGTGCGCGGGTACCACATCAGGACGAACGAGGTTGCGGACCTGATTCGTCGGCGGGAGTCGGTGCGAACCGCAGCAGCGGAACTACCCGAGAACCCAGAGGTGCGCAACGCCCTGACCTCCCGAGCAGCTGATCTCGACTTGCAAATTCCGCAATCCGACCAGCAACTGCTCGACGGTTGGACTGATATCGAGCGGGATTACCGGCGAGATGAGTTGGTTACCTCCGCAGGCGCCCGCGAAAGTACCGTACCGCTCACCATTGAAACGTTGTCCGGCACTCGGGTGCCACGAGTGGCGCTGCCGCGGTTCAGTTCGCAAGCAGATATCTACCGCTGGCTGCGACGGGAAAACCTGCCTGGCCGATACCCGTTCACCGCCGCGGTTTTCCCTTTCCGTCGCACTGACGAGGATCCTGCCCGCATGTTTGCCGGTGAGGGAGATGCTTTTCGCACTAATCGTCGATTCCATCTCCTCGCTAGTGAACAGCCCGCCACGAGACTGTCCACCGCATTTGACTCGGTCACCCTGTACGGTCGCGATCCTGCCGAGCGGCCAGACATCTACGGCAAGGTAGGCACCGCCGGGGTGTCCATTGCGACGCTGGCTGATATGAAGGAGTTATACCGAGGCTTCGATCTCACCGACTCGGGAACAAGCGTCTCGATGACCATCAATGGGCCTGCGCCCGCGGTGCTCGCGATGTTCTTTAATACCGCGATTGATCAGCAAATCGATATTTTCCGTCAGGAGCAGGGTCGCGATCCTGATGATGACGAGCGATCTGAACTCGCAGCGCGGACGGTCAATCGGGTTCGCGGCACAGTGCAAGCCGACATTCTCAAAGAAGATCAGGGGCAGAACACCTGCCTGTTCTCCACGGAGTTCTCGCTGCGGTGCATGGCTGACGTGCAGCAGTGGTTCATTGACCACGCCGTACGGAACTTCTACTCGGTGTCGATCTCGGGCTATCATATCGCCGAAGCCGGAGCTAATCCCATTTCACAGTTGGCATTTACCTTGGCTAATGCCTTCACCTACCTCGAAATCTATCGAGCCCGTGGGATGTCAGCCGATGATGTGGCCGCGAACCTGTCCTTCTTTTTCAGCAACGGCATGGACGCCGAATATGCGGTACTGGGGCGAGTCGCGCGGCGGATTTGGGCCATCGCATTGCGTGAGGTGTACGGGGCTGATGAACGGTCGCAGCGTTTGAAGTATCACGTGCAAACGTCAGGACGATCGCTGCATGCGCAAGAGATGTCTTTCAACGATATTCGCACTACTTTGCAGGCGCTGTTAGCTAGCTATGACAACTGCAATTCGCTGCACACTAACGCTTACGATGAGGCGATTACCACCCCTACGCCGGAGTCGGTACGTCGTGCATTAGCCATCCAAATGATTATCAATCGTGAGTGGGGGTTGTCGGCGAATGAGAACCCACAACAGGGCTCATTCATCGTTGAGGAACTGACTGAGTTAGTGGAGGATGCCGTGCTTGCGGAGTTTGATCGTCTCTCCGATCGTGGCGGTGTGCTCGGTGCGATGGAGACGGGCTATCAGCGGGGCCGCATCCAAGACGAATCTTTGCGCTACGAGCAGCGCAAGCACAGTGGTGCCTTGCCGATCGTGGGTGTGAATACGTTCCTGGGTTCTGGGAGTGAGGAGGCGGAAGTTGTCCCGGAACTCATGCGGGCGACAGAAGCGGAGAAGCGCTCACAGTTGAACCGGCTGGCTACCTTCACTGACGACAACCGTGAGTCAGCGGCCCTGGCCTTGGCGGAGCTACGCCGGGTGGTCATCGCCGGCGAAAATGTCTTTGCTGAACTCATGCGTACGGTTCGGGTGTGCTCACTGGGGCAGATCACCGAGGCATTTTTCGATGTCGGCGGCCAGTATCGGCGCAACACATGAGTAATGGCGCTGGATCACCAGATCCGATCGAGCAAGCCCGCCAGAACTGGGAAGCGCACGGTTGGGAAGACGCCGCTGCTGGCATGGCGGCAACCACATCGATCATGCGTGCTCAGCAAATCATGATGGGCCGAGCTGACACGGTACTCCGCCGATTTGGCCTGACTTTTGCCCGATACGAGCTGCTGATGTTGTTGCAGTTCTCCCGCAAAGGTGAGCTGCCAATGGGTGTCATCGGCAAGCGATTGCAGGTGCACCCGGCAAGCGTTACCAGCGCGACGGATCGCCTAGAGCGGGACGGGTTGGCTCAGCGGCGACCGCATCCCCAAGATCGTCGGGCGGTGCTGGTGGCGATTACTCAGGAAGGCAAGCAGCGGGCTCGAAGCGCGACAACGGCGATAAACGAGGAAGTATTTACTGACCCGCGGCTAGTTGCTCAGGCTGAGCAGATCAGTGTTGCGTTATCAGACCTCCGCGATTCAGCAGAGGCCTGATAACGCAAAGTCGTTACGGGTTCACTGCCAACTCACGGCATCATCGCGCGCCGGCAGTTACAACTACTTGGCCTTCTTGGCGGATTTCTTCGACGCTTCCTTTGCGGACTGGCTCACGTTATCGGCGGCCTCTGCCACGGCTGACTTCGCGTCAGCGCTCATCTCGTTCCAGCCCTTTTTCGCATTGCCCATAGCTTCGTTGACACCGTCGACGGTGTCTTTCGCCGCTTGGGCAGACTTGAGCTTGGAGTTGGTCAAGAGTAGTTCGTTCTCCAAGGTGGCAACGTCTGATTCGGCTTCAGCGACGTAGGCATCCATTTTGTCCTGGACGGTCTCGGTGTAATCGCCGATGAGCGGCAGCTCGCCGATCATGTCGACCACCTTGTCGCTGGCTTGCAGCGCCTTCAACTTCGCTTTGGCTCCGGCCAACTCGGCTTCGAGTTTTTTCGATTCGGCGTACCAACTGGCAACTTTCTGCTTCGCCTTGGAGGCGGTTTCTTCAAAAGGCATGTTCCTAGGCTAGCGAATCATGATCACTTTGTTCGGTAGGAGTGGTCAACAACATTGGCTACTCTGAAAAACCTGAGGGGAAATGAACGGATTTCTGGCACATTTGGGTCATGGATTCAGCGGCCAAGGGCAACCTACTCATGTTCGCAGGTGGGATGCTGGTGTTGGGAACGTTTTGGTTGCTGCTCGCGGGGTGGGCAGAAAGCGACCCACTACGGCTAGCCCTAGGAGTGGCGTGCGGTATCGGTGCGGCTGTGGTGTTTCGCGCCTACGCCGCTCACATCAAGAAGTAATCGCAGCCATCAGGAGTTCCGGATAGCCCGGTAGGGGTCGGGTGCAACAGCACGCTCTGGGGTTACGACCTTCGGCACGACGGTGTGGTCCACGCCCCACTCCGCCAATGTCTCCCGTACTCGCTGCTCAGCCTTATCGAGGTTCTCGGCGACAACGCGTCGTTCCGCCCATTCAAGCTCTCGCTCACGTAGTGCTCGCTCGATACGTTCCATCTGGGCTGGCGGCACATCAAAACTGTAGGCCAGCCGAATCATCTCGGGGATGTCCTTGCGGTAGTCATGGGCGTACGCGTCGAACTCTCCAGGCGTGACGTTGTCCGCATTGAGCAAGTCGATCCCAACCAAAATGAAACTGAAGATTGGAAACCACCGCATGTCGGCGGGAACTCCAGCTGGCCGGGGCTGCTTATCCGACAGCCAGTAGGGGCGCTGAATGGTCAGGATTGGACCGAACTTCGGAATCGGGTCGTTGCCGTGGGTAAGGAGCACCACCCGGGCGCGCTCGGCCTGATCGCTGGGTAGTTGTTCGAATTCGGCAGCCGATTGGACCTCAACGACGATCCCTTGCGGATCCACTTCTTGCGGGTTCTTGAGCCAGTCCCGACGCCATTTGGAGGCATAGGGGGTGCCAAGGAACAGCGAACTACTGATGTCGAGGATGTCGAAACCCTCTGTACCCTCCTTACGGAAAACGTCCTGAGCGGCTTGGCTGCCCAGCGATTCGCCGAACAGTAGAATCTTGGGTCGCTTGTCCACCGGGATGGAGCGGACCCGCCAGGCCAGTGCTGTGAGCAGCGCCAACGTGCTTTCCCAGGCGGTGCCCACGCGATCAAGCGACAGGAACGACGGCCGTACCGAATACTGCAAGCACACCCCAGCCACATTGCCGCCGGTCATTAACTCCACTGACTCGCTGGCCACATAATTCACGTAACCGCTACCGGTAGCGGAGTAGACAGCGATGTAGGGACGGTCAAAGGCGCCGAATTCCTCTAGCTCCTGCATGGCTAGGAAGGCGCGCGAGTTGGGTGAGGGCGCCGATTGGTACCCGACGAACACCCGGATCGGATCGGTGGCTGGCTCACCAGTGATGTCTGCGATCTCATCGGCGGTCAGCGCCATATTCACGAAACGGCGTCCCTCCCGCCCGATTGTGCTCCAATCCACCTTGCTCCGAGGGCCACCGCTGACAACGTCAGATGAAGGGCGGGATCGGTAGGCCGGTTCTACCGCACTGCCCGCTCGTTCGGTGGCAGTAGTAGCTATCGCTATCGCTCGTTCCACTGCGAGCCCGAGGCCACCGAGGGCCACGACGTGCCCAATGGCTTTCGAGACTGGTCGGGCGCTGGGAACTGCGATAGCCACCACCTCACCTACGCCGCTGGCTACCGCATCTTCGATGCGGGATAGCCCGTAGAGCAGCAGTGATACTCCGGCACCGACTGCTAGTGCTTGAGTTGGTTGAACCATGCTGGCTTGTCGTACCGGCGTCCCGTACTGATCGGTCTCAGCGGCAGTGTCCAGCAGCCGACGAGAGCGAGCCAGATGCAAAGTCGTACCGATTGCGGCACCGGTTCCCAGCACCACCGGCAAACTGACTGTGCCGGAGTCGTGGCGACCGGTCACGCTGTCTACTGCCCCGTCAACACTGACCGCGATCGCGCCAGCTGCGGCACCCGTTGCTAGCCGGAACGAAGTTGTTCGTGCTGCCGCGCGGGTGATTCCTTCATTTGGGTGCTGGCGGAGCAGCCGTCGCGCGGCAACCGCCCCTGCCAGGGCTGCCAAGTCAGCGGTCAGAACCAGAGCGCGTCGTACATGTTCGCTACTGGAGCGATCACCGATGACGCGATCAGCTACTGCCTCCACGGTGGACTGCAAGGTGGCGGTCAATCCGTAGCTAATCGCACCAGCCAAACCGGTGGCAACCGCTTGTTGAATCGTGGTCCGAGGTAACAGTGACGATTCGAAGGAGGGGCCGATCGCGATCGTGCTGTGAACCAGCCCGGCGGCTTCCACCGTCGAGATTTTCGTTCCCAATAGTCGTCGCACTCCGCTGACCGCTACTTTGCCCGACTGACGCCACTGCATAGCATCATTGTGCACCACAGCGATTTCGCTGAGCCGGCGGTTCGCAGCGCCGCCGTTGAGTTGCGGAGGAAGAGAGGGATCGTGGCGATACTTTGCGGGTCGGCTTCCCACCGCTCAGGTGATTCGGCGTGAGCGGTTACGACCGACTGAGTCAGTGGTTGTTACCAGTGGGCGTCCTATTGGCGCTACTGGCGGGTCTGACCATTCCCGATCCGGGTGCGACACTGGCGGCCGTGTCGCTCGGTCCGCTGGACGTGACCAGTATGAGCGTGATCGTCATCTTCCTAATCAGCGGAATTGCCATTCACGGCGCCACACTGCACCTGACCGGTCTGGCTCGGGTAGCGGTGATCGTGTGTGTCCTGAATCTGGTCTTGGCTCCCACTCTGGCGGGTTTGCTGCTAACGGTGGTGACGCTGCCGACGGGCCTGGTTTTTGGCCTCGCAGTCATGATTTCGGTGCCAACAACGCTCAGTTCAGCGGCTGTCTTGACTCAGGTAGCTGGTGGCGATCAGGCCTGGGGCACCGCGTTGACGGTGGTATGTGTGTTTGCTGGCTCAATCACCGCTCCGCTGGCGGTTTCGTTGCTGCTCAGTGCAGAAGTCATCGTTCCAGCGGGTCCGCTCTTGCTGCGACTAGTGCTGTTAGTACTAGTGCCACTGGCAGTGGGTAACTTGCTGGCCCGAGTCTTGGGCTGGCGGGTCAACCGGTTCTGGCGGTTAATCCCGTCGCTCGGGGTGATTGTGCTGGCCTGGGTCACGGTGTCGGAATCGGCGGAAACGGTGCACAGCACCCCAGGTCAGCAACTGTTACTCGCCGCCATGCTGGTCATCGGGGGGCACGCGGTGATGTTGCTCCTCGCCCGTATCGCCAGCGCTGGCCTACCCGCCGAGCGCGCGATTCCCGCGTTCCTCGTCACCGCGCAAAAGACCCTGCCGCTCGCCCTGACCGTCATCGCGGCTGTGGCGGCGCTGGTGCCGGAACTGCAGCCTTATGCTGCTGATGCCGTCGTGGTCGCCGTGCTCTGGCATTTCCTGCAACTTCTCGTTGACGGCACCTTGGCAGCTCGTTGGGGGCACCGGGTGGTCAGCACCCCGACCGTGGCGCCCTAGGGTGTTCTCATGCGATCTTTCTCCCACGACCGATTGGTCTTCGAGGTCAAGGACGAGGGGCCCGAGGACGGCTACCCAGTGGTGCTGTTGCACGGCTTCCCGCAGGATGCCACCTGCTGGGACGCAATCGTGGGTCCGCTACAGGAAGCCGGTTTTCGCACCTTGGCGTTGAACCAGCGAGGATATTCACCCGACGCTCGCCCGCGGGGTGCTGGTAACTACACGTCAGCTGCCTTGGTTGAGGACGTCTTGGCGGTGATGGACGCTGCCGGCATCGGTAGTGCTCACATTGTCGGGCATGACTGGGGCGGCGCGGTTGCATGGAATCTGGCTGGGTCGCACCCGGAACGGGCCCGCACGCTGACGTCATTGTCGACTCCTCACCCGGCGGCCTTTCGAACCGTTGCCTTGCGCAGCACCCAGTTACTCAACTCGTGGTACATGGGGTTGTTCCAACTGCGCTGGGCGACAGAGCAGCTGTTGCACCCGGGAGGCCCATTGTGGGCGGCGTTGATGCGGGGTCTGCCCAAGCACCAGGCCCAGCACTACACCGAACGTATGCGAGCACCGGGAGCGTTGACTGCAGCGCTGAACTGGTACCGAGCTATGCCGCGGGAGTTGATCAAGCCAACCGTCAAGGCTGGTCGGATTGAAGTGCCCACCCTGTATATGTGGGGGGATCGGGATCCGGCACTCGGTAGAGCGGCGGCCATGGCTAGCGCCGATTTCGTAGACGCCGACTACACTTTTGTCGTGCTCAAAGACGTGGGCCACTGGATCCCAGAAACCGCCCCAGATTTGGTGGTATCAGGTCTGTTGGACTTCTGGTCCTACGAGGCCGAGCAGTCTGCGATGGCCAACCGGACTTGATGCTGGACGAACTGGAACAGTTCCGTGCGGTCATCAGCCGTTGTGCTGGCGACCGGCACCCGTCGGGTTTTTCGCCTGTTGCGGTCCAACCAAAAACCACCACTACCTAGCTCGGCGGGTGGACTGACTGCGAGCCAGATGAGAGTGTCAGCGCCCTCATCACCGTTGCGGAGTACCAATCGGGTCATGCGGTAGAAACCCGGCAGCGCAGTGCGCACTCCGGGAGTGTCCACCCAGCCGGGATGCATCGCGTGGAAACTGATCTCTCGGTCTTGCCACACAGTCGCCCATTCAGCGACGAGTTCCACCTGCGCCCGCTTGGCCCGCGCGTAGGCCTTCACGCCATCGAAGGTTGCTTCTGGGTATTCCATTTGGGTGGGCCGCAACGGCTCGGAATACATGCCACCCGAGGACATCACAATGACGCGGCCCCCCGATGCTAGTTGCGGTAGCAGGCGTTCAGTCATCAGCTGGGGAGCGAGCACCTGGGCGGTGTAGGTCTGCTCGTGGCCGCTGGCAGTTCCGTAGGAGTGGACCAAGGCACCAGCGTTGTGGATGAGCACGTCGATCTGCCCCAGAGGCTCAAGTTGGTCGCACAAATCGTTGACTGCACAAAGATCAGTGAGATCAGCGATGTGGGCTGTGACCGGTGAGCCACCTGCGGATTGGGAGATGTCCTCGGCAGCAGCATGAGTCCGCACCGGGTTTCGACCCACAATGTGAAGTTCTGCGCCGAGGCGGGCCAGGGTCCGCGCGGCCGACGCACCGAGTCCCGAGGTCGCCCCGGTCAAGACCACGCGGCTGCCAGCGAAGTGCTGTTGCCGCGCGATGTCAGCAAGCGATGGCCAGTCGTATAGCCGCCGCCTCGCCTCGTAGCCAATCCGGGTGAAACTGCCGACGATGCCCGTTTCGAGCAGGGCATCGGTGAGGTCAGCGGGTCCTTTCATGCGAACCGAGTTGGGTCCGCCAGTGCGGTGATCAAGCCGTTCTCCGCCCGCCGCCCGACGATGTTGAAGGCGAGTTGCATGAAGGGATCGGCGACTTGGCGGAGTCCAGCAAGTTCCAAGGTGGCGTCGTAGACAGCGACGCAACCAGTGTCGGCAGCTGATACTTCGATGATGTCGCGACTACTGAACTCGGAAGTGGTGGCTTCCAGCAGGATGCGGCCGGGTTGCCGTGGATGGGGTGGTTCAGCGAATAGCACCCGATAGTCGAGTGGAATCTTGCGCGGGCCAAAGGCTGCTACGACCCGGTACACAGCACCTTCGGTGGCTGGTGGTCCGCTGAGCAACTCAGCGGAAGTGACGCCCGGATCCCACTCGGCGATGGTGGTGAAGTTCGCCAGATAGTTGTAGACCCGTTCGGGGGCGGCGCCGGACGGCACCCGCGCCACGTAGCGGGCCATCAGACTTTGGTCGCGGAGTCAGTGCTTCCGCTTTCGACCTGGCGGGCGAACTTCTGCAGTGAGTAGCGAACTGCCCAATGGCTGAAGGGGCTGACCAGTAGCCAGAGCAAGCGTCCGGCTGGCCCTCCTGGAATCCGCAAGTTCTCGGTCCAAGCCAGTTCGCAAGATTCCTTGCTGCGCGGCGTGACCGCGAAAGTGCCGCTTCCCTGGACTACCCGGCCGGTGTGAACCACTGTGACGGAGCGACCAGGTACCCAGTCGGCGACCACCATGGTGTCGAGGAAACCCAAGCCGCCGAGAGGGGTTTTCACTCCGGTGAACGCTTCCAGCCGATCTCCCACGGCTTTTCGCTGTGGGCCCACTGGTCTGACCGTAGTGGCCAGCATCCACGACGACTGCCGAGCCCAGTCGGTCATAGCGTCGAAGACGGTAGCCGCAGGAGCATCGATGGGGACGGTAATGGTTACGTCAGTTGCTGCCACGTGACTAGAGTGCGGTGCTCAGGTGTCCCCGGCAAGTCGAAACGGCGCAAGAAAACAAACCGCGGAGCGCCCGGGGGAGAGTCCGGGAGCGCTCCGCGACATCTCTGAGCGTGCCAGAGCGGGTCAGACACCTGTTGACACCACGCCGCGATATTGGTGGGAACTTGTGGTCGGCAAAGGCCGGCCACCGGGGGAAATACTGCATTCCGTGGTCAAGATCACACTTGGTGACTGCATGATCCACATGTCTAGTGGGCATCACTACCTCCTAGCCAGGAAGAGGTGGTCAGATGTCGAGGATTCATTCGGAGTCAATGGGGTACGTCCTGTTGAGTTCCGCTGTGGTTGGCGGAGCACTTGTCTTGGTGCCACCGAACGCGGGTGGGGCTGATGCTGAGGGAATAACACCCGAGGACATTGATCGTCCGGCCAGCGTGGTGGAGGGGCAAACCCAGCGGGTCGGTGCTGACAATACTGCTGCGGAATCTCCGGAGTTGAAGCCAGGTGAGCGGACCTTCACCAACCAGCAAAACCACTTGGCGAAGCAACGCGCTAAGCGCATTTCTGCCCGATTCCCCTTCGGCAGGCTTAAGAGTGGCCTCGCGGTGCCACTCAAGAAGTTCCGGGTTGGGCCACTGTTCGGTCGCGTTGGTGGACCGCACACCGGTGGGGTGCACAGTGGTTTGGATCTGGGAGCACCTGCAAATACTCCCGTGCGCAGTGCTTCTGACGGTCGAGTTATTGTCGCTGCCTGGCAGGGGGCTGCCGGTAAAGCAGTGACTATCAAGACCGAGACTGGACATCAAGTGTTGTACGGGCACCTGAATCAGATTGATGTGAAGCAGGGTCAAAAGGTCGCCGCCGGTGACGTCATTGGCTTGGTGGGTTCCACCGGCAACTCGACTGGGCCGCATCTTCATATCGGTGTGCACCGCAAGGACGGCAAACTCATTGACCCGATGGTGTGGATGAAGACCTCGGTCCCCGAGCTAAGCACACAGGGTCGAAACTAGGCGATTTGAGTCGAGGCACGAGAGGTGCGAGGTCTCGTGCCGTTCCTTGCGGCTGGTGAGAAGAGTAGCGTGTCGACATGCGAAAGCGTCATCGGCGACTCGTTTCGACGGCCGCTGCGGTAGTCGTGTCAGTTCTAATGGTCGGATGCTCGGTGCAAGTCGGTGGCTCAGGTGACCTGAACACCAGCAAACTCGAGAATGAACTCACTGCAGACATCGAAGCAGCTCTGCCCGGCATTCCCCTTAGCGTGCAATGCCCTAGCGATATACCGATGGCCGCTGAAACCAGTTTCACCTGCGACGCTACCGTCGCCGGTCAGAGTCTGACCTTCGACATCACCCAAACAGATGATGAGGGCAATGTCGACTCGGAGCCAGAACAAGCAGTGTTGCTGATGTCCAAGATCGATGAACAAGTAGCGCCGCAACTTTCTGATCAGTTAGGTGGACAGTGGCAGGTGACCTGCAACCCGCCGGGCTCCCAAGACGGCGTGCTCGTCGCACCTCCGGGAGCGACTTTTGAGTGTTCCTTCAGTGGCGTCGGCAGTAATGGAACGGAACTGGTCGATCAACCGATGGAGATCACCGTCGACGACCTCGCTGGCAACGTTAGTTGGCGGGCGTAGCGAAAGTAATGTGGTCGGCTAGTAGCCATGGCAGCGTTGCGGTGTAGTAACAGCTAGTCGTTCGACTTGTTGTCTGAATCGGACTTCTCGGTGTCGGATTTCTCGGCGTTGTCCTTGTCCTTGTTGCCGAGTCCGAGATCTTCGAGTGCGTCGAGTGCCTCTTCGTCGAAGAGATCCTTCATCTTCGGCACTTTGAAAGTGAATTTCTTTTCCTTCTTCAGCTGCTTGGGCGTCTTCTCAACGTCGTCGACTTTCTTACCAGGGCAGGTGTGGGTGACGTCATGCCATTCCTCGGTGACACCGTCCGGCCCTTCTACTCGGATGTAGAGTTTGGCGGTCATGCTGGTGGGAATCCCACGGAGAAGATTCGAGAAGTCGCCCTGGACCTCATACAGCGGGTAGCTCCGGATTTTGCCCTCGGCCGGGATCGTCAACCGAGCCATGCCGCGGTCGACTTGCCCCTTGACGACGAAGACGTTGATGCTGAGTTCAAAGAAGTCAGGACATAGTCCCTGTTTGGTGTCAAAGATCTGAATCGCGACTTTGGGTGGCTTCCCCTGCTTCTCGGTCTTGACCTGTTCTTTCGTACTACCGGCGGAGTCTGCACCGGGCTCATCAGTTGTCGAGGAGTCTGCATCCTGAGCCTTGCGTTTCTTCGACGATGCTTCGCCTTTTTGCTGGGCAGGTGCATTTTCGGCGTCGGGAAGCTGTGCCGCGAGATCGGCATCACTTGCCCCATCTCCGGTCACCGATAGGCCGAGTCCCCAAGCGGCCATTGCGAAGACCGCGCAGGCGGCCACCAAGCCCCCGACAACTTTCCACCAGGAAGTGCGCCGAACGGCGAGCTCGTCCTGGTTGTCGAAATTCGCTTCGTCCTCGTGATCGAAATCCTCCTCGTCGCTGTCGACGTCATCCTCGTCGGCTAACGCTTCAGTACGAAAGAGCAGAATGTCGGTGTCGGTGTCGGTGTCGGTGTCGGTGTCGGTGTCGGTGTCGGTGTCATCGAGGTTCTGGTCATCCTCGTTGGCTGTGATGGCCGAGTTTTCGTCCTCGTGGTCCGCCGGCTCATCGGATTCGTCGGTTTCGCTAGCCGCTGATGCTGCATCGGCGGGTCGAATCGGGTCATCGGCAGCCGCAGTCGCCTCGTCGCTGTTGGCCTCAATGATTTCGGTGTGGCGCGCGTCTGAATCCGAGGTCGGCAGGTCACCGTTGGCTTCCTGATCGGATGTGTGATCGAGCCCCGCGTTGTCGAGCGGCTCCAGCTCCTGCTCATCATCGTTTCGCTCGCTCACGGGTCAACAGTAGGTCTTGGGTGAAGATCGTTTGGGCTTTCTTCCCAATTGGTGAAATTCGGATATCAGCGGCTAGTTGGCCGGCAAAAGGACGATCTTTCCCTGTACCTGACGTTCCGCCAACATGCGCAACGCATCGCCCCCGCGGCTCATCGGCAGTTCGGCGGCTACCGGTGGGCGCAAGGCACCTGATTCGATACCCGGCGCGAGTGCCTCCCACTGCTCTGTCAGATATCCGGGAGTCGCAAGTGCAAAGGTTCCCCAGGAGACCCCTACTACCGCGATGTTGTTTAGCAGCAGTCGGTTGATCTTGACCGTGGGAATCTCCCCCGCGGTGAAACCAATGACGAGCAGGCGACCTTCCGGCGCAAGGCAACGTAGCGAGTCAGTGAAGCGATCGCCACCGACCGGATCGAGTACCGCATCGACACCTCTACCGTCGGTGAGATCACGTACGGCATCCCGGAACCCGTCCGCCAACACGACCTGGTCAGCGCCGGCAGCGGTCGCCACGGCTACCTTTTCTTCGGTGGACACCACCGCGATGGAACGGGCACCTCGCCACTTCAGGAACTGCAGGGCGGCAGTCCCGATACCGCCGGCGGCACCGTGCACGAGCACCTGTTCGCCTGGGCGGAGGGCGGCTCGTCGATCAAAGGCAAACTGCACGGTGAGATAGTTCATCGGCAATGCCGCACCCTCAGCGAAGGAGACATCGTCGGGCAGTCGGTACACCGCCGATAGGGGTGCGACGGCTCGTTCAGCGAAACCGTTGAGCAGGGTGAGTGCTGCGACCCGATCGCCGGGTGCAAACCCGCTGTTATCAGGGGCCGACACGACGGTTCCCGCCACCTCGGAACCGGGCACGAACGGCGGCGGCGGCTTGAGTTGGTATAGCCCCCGGCTCAGCAGTAGATCCGGAAAAGCAACGCCAGCGGCTGCCACGTCGATCAGTACTTGGTCTGAACTCGGCTGTGGTTGGTCGACGTCAGCCATTCGCAGCCCGCCGGGACCGGTGAGTTCATGAATCTGCGCAACTCGCATCTGCTACTCCTTAACGGGTAATGCTGCGGTGAATGCCGCTGGTTTTCCCGGCAAACCGCTGTGATAGACAGTCTGCAACCTAGGAGGTTCAATGTGGCGTAAAGGCGCAGTTGTGGCGTTCTCCGCGATTCTTATCGTGGGAGTTTCTGCCTGCAGTTCCAGTGACAGTGATTCAGATCAGTCGGCGAGTCCCAGCCCAACCAGTAGCCCTACGGCAGCTGGTGGCAACTCAACAGCTGAGTTCAACAAGGAGATCCAGGAAGAACTCGACGCGGTCGGTTGTATGGCCGGCCCAGTCGACGGAATCCTCGGGCCGCAATCGGATGCAGCGATCGTTCGATTCCAGGAAGCAGCGGGTATCGAGGTAGATGGCGAACTTGGTCCGCAAACGGAATCTGAGTTGAAGCGGGCAGCGGCTGCGGGTGACACCGTTTGCACGACACCCACGGCATCTCCCACCACGACACCCACCCCCACCAAGTCCCCTGCTGGCAAACCACGTTGCAACGCGACCGCATTGGGGGCCGCACTTGACGCGGATGAGAGCGTCGTCGCGTACCAGTGTGAGGATCTTGGCGACGGTGAGCGTTGGGCCGGTGGCACGGCACGCGACAGTGGCGGCGTGGAGTACCCATTCTTCGCCAAATCCAAGGGAAGCCAGTGGGAGCGAGTGTCCCCCGATGAGGTCTGTGGCACAGCTGACGCTGGTCTAGGCCCGATCTTGGACTACTGCGATACCTCGTCGGCTAGCCCGACGAGTTCGACGAGTCCGACTGGTTAATCGGGGAAGCGCCAGCCGGCGCTAACTGGGCGTACCGGGTCCGGTGCGTTGCCGCGGATATACCGCGCGCAACGGGCCGGGCCCGTTCGCTTTTCATGCCTCACCGGGCAGGGCAGGAGGTCTACGGGAAACTGACTGTTCGGGGAGTCCGAAGTATCGAGGCCATTGCTCGGGTCGGTGGCGGTGCCGGGTGCGCTTGCCGCTGGTCTACTGCTGGTGGGCGTGGGCAGTGCAACTGCCGACCCGGCTGCTGATGGCACGTTCAGTGTCTCGGGGATCGGTGCCAACAACCAAATGGTCACCTGACCTGACGGCAGTATCTGGCTGACCCGGGAATCCGCTACCGCTGATCTGGCAAAGATCACTCCCAGCGGGACCCGACAACGCGGTGTGGAC
Source organism: Actinomycetes bacterium (assembly GCA_022599915.1). Classification (NCBI taxonomy): domain Bacteria; kingdom Bacillati; phylum Actinomycetota; class Actinomycetes; species Actinomycetes bacterium. The sequence goes on along the minus strand of JAHZLH010000048.1, from coordinate 74,726 downwards.
TGCCAGGGGCAATAAGGTCATCAAGATCCCAGTAGCAACCCCAGCGACTTTCACCAGTTTCGCGGCTACTTGTGTGGTCGGAGCGCGTGCAGTTACGCACGAAGGTCAAAAAGACCTACAAGAAGTCGAAGGCTGACAAGAAATACCGGGTCAAAGTCCGCGCGGTCAACGGGGTGGGACCCGGTCCAGTCGTCAAGAGAAAGTTCCGAACCTCCACGAAATCCTAGAGTTCGGCGCTGCGCCAACGATCGACGGCGGGAGAGCCCCAGTATTCGTTGCGCAGACAAAAAATGAAATTTTTGCAGATCTTGTGCATCTAACCAGGACACTTGCTGCGAAGTAGAGGGTAAGAACATCTGCTACTTAGGAGGCAGCAAGTGAGAAACAAGCGTTTGATGGGAGTGGCCGGACTAGCAATGGTGGCGGCCCTGGGGCTAGCAGCCTGCAGCACGGACTCCGATACCAGTGCTGAGGATTCAATGGCGACTGCCAGCGAAATGCCAGCACCCGAAGCCACAGGGACCAATACGATCCCTGAGGTCGCAGCAGCAGCTGGCGACTTTACGGTTCTGGTCGATGCAGTGACGGCAGCGGGGCTAGCGGAGACGCTCAGCACCGGTGAATACACCGTCTTCGCGCCGACCGATGAGGCTTTCCAGCCGCTGGTGGATGACGGGACCGTCACGGAACTGTTGAAGGACCCTGAAGGTCAGTTGACCCAGATCCTCACCTACCACGTTGTTGAGGGCAAGGTGACTGCCGAAGACGTCGTCAAGCTTGACGGCCAGAAGGTCACCACGGTGAATGGCGACACGCTCAAGGTGATGGTGAGCGATTCCGGTGAGGTCATGCTTAAAGACTCATCCGGCGGCACTGTGACGGTGGTGCAGACCGACGTGGAGGCCGACAACGGAGTGATCCACGTGATCGACGGAGTCCTGATTCCTAAGTCCTAAGGAAAGGCCCGTTGGCAGCAGCGCGGGATTCGCAACATGCGGATCCCGCGCTGTTTGCTGTCGTGGCGGCGTTTATGAGTCCTAGCGGTTTGTGGCTGGGTTTCGGCGTGGTGCCCGAATGAACACGAAGATCGCACCCAGGATCGCGAAGAACGCACCAACCCGTAACGCACCACTCGCCCCGGCCACGAATGCCTCGTTGGCCGCCGACAGCAGTTGCGCACCCTGCGGCCCCAACTGCTCGGTAATACCGGCGGCTGCAGCCACGGAGGATTCGATGGCATCTCGGGTTTTTTGCGGGAGGTCGCCGTCATATTGGCTGACCTCCGAGCGGTAGATATTGTTCAACACGCTGCCCAGCACGGCGATCCCCAGCGCGCTGCCGAACTCTCGGGACGTGTCGTTCATGGCCGATGCCACACCCTGCTTCTGACGCGGCAGCGAAGCAGTAATGGCGGCGGTTGCAGGAGCACCCGCCAACGCCATCCCGGCGCCGAAGACCAGTAGTCCTGCTAGGAACCGCCAGTAGTTGAAGTCAGTGGACAGGAATGACATCAACAGCAAGCCGGTGCCTAGGCACAGCAGGCCGAGGCTGCCAACCTTGTTGTAGCCGACTCGTGCCGCAATAACGGGTGCGACTCGCGCCAACGGTAGCGTCACGATGGCCATGGGCAAGATCGACAGGGAGGCCTGCAGTGGGGAGAAACCTATGACGATCTGCAGGTACTGGATGATGGTAAAGAAGAAGCCAAAGGCTGCGAAGAACTGCAGCATGAGTGACGCTGATCCCGTTGAGAACCCCCGTAGTCGGAACAGTCGCGGGTCCAGTAGCGGGGCATCGTTACGTGCCTCCCACCACAAGAACAGCGCCATGCTCAGCACGCCGATTGTCAGGGCTGCGATGACCTCGGTTGATCCCCAGCCCGCCACTGGTCCCTCGATGATGCCGAATACCAAAGCTGCGACAGCGAGGAAGGACAGCGCAGCGCCGAACGCATCCAGCGCTGGTGGTTCGTCATCCACTGAGTTCGGAATGACGGCAACTGTTCCGATCAGTGCCAGCACTGCCAGAACTACATTCAGCGCGAAGAAGGAGCTCCACGAGAAAAACTCCAGGAGAAGACCGGACATTACCAAGCCCAAGACAGCCCCTGCTCCAGCCACACCGACCCAGATGCCAACGGCATGGGGCCTTCTCTCCTCAGGGAAGGAAGTCGTAATGATGGATAGTGTGGTGGGCATAACTGCTGCGGCACCCACCCCCATGCCGGCGCGCAGGTAGATCAGCGTCGTCGGTTCGGTAACGAAGAAGGCGACTGCGGCCAGTGTTCCAAAAAGCACCAGACCGCTGATCAGTAATCGGCGACGGCCAAACCGATCGCCGATCGCTCCGGAGATGAAGAGCAACCCAGCAAGTGCAACCGTGTAGGCGTCAACGATCCACTGCAACTCGCTTTGGGTCGCCCCGGTAGTTTTCGCTAAGTCAGGCAACGCCACGTTGAGGCCGCTCACGCTGGAGATGACCATCATCAACGCCAGCGAGACGGTGATGAGGATAAGTCGCAGTCTGCGGGGATCGTCGACGACCCCTGCATCATTCGAACTCGCAAGTCCCGCGTCGTCCGCCGGTTGGGAAGCCATCGTCTGAGGCTAGCGATAGCGACGCTCTAGAACTAGCCGAGCCGCAGCCGTACCACCTCCGAACCGTGACTGCGTCGCCGGTGAAAGCAGGTGCTGCCGAAAGGAGCGCTGTGACAGCGGGGGCGTCACCATTGCCGGTATATGCTGGTCGAGGTGCGAACAATTCGCATTATGGTGATCTTGGCGGTATTCGCGTCCGATGAGAGACGCTGTGTCGAATCGACACTCCGCCTCAGACCATGAGTATTTGCCCGGAGACTGGCCCGAGACTGTGGAGCATGACGGCCACATTGATCATGTGCATGACGGATACCTCCATCACCAGCACGGTAATCATGTCCACGAACATGGCATCCCCGATGAGCCTGAATCAGATTAATCGCTACTAGCAAAGGCGGATCGCAGGAATTCGCACAGTGGATGCAACGCGGCGGATGAAGCGAAAGTGGCTATTCTTGGGGTATGAGCACCCGGCGAGATACTGCAGCCAGGCGGGCCATAGCTGCGGAGCTTGCGGAGCAACAAAACTTTCGGACTGCACAAGAAATACATGCCGACCTTAAACTCAAAGGTGCGTCAGCAAGCCTCGCGACCGTCTATCGCAACCTAGCCGCTATGGCGGGTACCGGTGATATTGATGTGGTCCTGAAAGCTGACGGGGAGGCGCTTTACCGTCACTGTAGTCAGCCTCACCATCACCACCTGATCTGTCGTAGCTGTGGCAAGACCATCGAGGTTCGTAGCCATCACATTGAGAATTGGCTGGAAGAGCAGGCGGCAGAGCATAACTTTTACGACACCGATCATCGAGTGGAGATGATTGGTCTGTGCCAAATCTGCCATGAGACGCACAGCAGTTAACTGAGCTGGACACCGGGAACTCGTCGCAAGTTATTTCTGTTTCCAGATCGGCAACAAGTTCCTTTCGGTCGCTGGGCTGCGTGACAGGTGTGCATTAGTCTGGGCCGGTTAGATCGCGGGGCGTCGGTTCGGTTGTATGTGGCACCGACGATCAAGGATGTTGACCCCACGACTGCGACAAACCTCGACTGCCGCGCGGCTGACGTATCGGGGAACCCCTACCTAATGCTGGGGGCATTAGGTGCGGTCCGGAGTTCAGGGGTTACGCGATGAACCGTCCGCCCCGGTGGTTACTGCCGAATCGCCGGAACGCATGAGTACCGCACGGCGACAAGAGTTGGGCCTAGTTCAGCTGCTGTCGAGGCAGTCGCCCGATCATGCCCGTACCTGGTCGTGGTGACTGGCGACACATCGAGCTAGGGATATGGCCAGGCATTCGGTTTGCAGGCACCGGTGCCTTTGGTTTGTTGCATCATCACTGGAGCTGGAGCTCCAGCGGTGGGGCAGAAGTGATGGCCGAAACCGAGGCCGTGGCCGACTTCATGGTTAATCACGTAGCGGCGGTAGGTGCCTAGAGAGGTGAAGTCGCTGGCTCCATTCTCCCACCGATAGAGATTGATCATGGCTCGCTGGCCGTCCCAGCAGGAAAAGATTCCGGCAGTATTTAGTCCCACGGTGGCACAGTGAGCATCCACCTTCCCCGGAGTTGCTAGCACCACTCTGATGGTGGCTTTGGTGGCTTCACCTACCCGCCGCAGAGTTCGATCGCCAGTTGCATTCCAGCCACGCTGGGTGTCTTGCAGGGCAGCATCAGCGATCTTGGCTAGTTGTCGGGCATGGGGGCGAAGGCCAGGTTCAAACTCCACTGAGTAGGGGATGGTCCAGCCAGCAGCTTTGCGTGCGCCGCGGCCGTTGCCGGAGTTAGCCACCGGCTGGATGACCACGAAACCATCACCGGACTTGCTGGTCTGCAGCGGTGGCGGTGCCGCGGGTTTGGTCACGATGACTGGCGATTTCATTGGCGGAGTTGCAGTTATCGGCGGGTCGTCGCCAGACATGGCGGAGATACTTGCTGCGCCCCCTGCCACAAGCACAACTGTCGCGACAGCAATCATTGGCCGTCGTCGGAACAGTCGCGCAGTCACCGGATGACGGTAGCGGTCGTTCATCGTTGATCTTGGTTAACACGCGGTGGATGTGAGGGTCAACACGAAAATCGACTCCCCCTCGTGGCCTGTGCCCAAGGTTTGGCAAACATCCGCTGTTGGTATCGCGCTGGCCATCGTCGCGGCAGAAAATGTGCCTGGTAGCCACCTCCGGCGCTGCTTGGGTCGCGATAACGCGTACTAATCGGTGTCATCTTGGGGCTTGAATCAGGTACGCGGATTTTCCTGACGGATGCGGTGAGGTGATTCCGGTGATTTACCGCATTTGCGGGCCGCTGGCAGCGGCCCGCGTTCGTGAGTGCCGGGTTGGGTGCTGTCAGCCACGCCAGGATGGCGATCGACGTGGCTCTTGACGTGCTGTCGCGGCTTGCCCTCCGGTAGGCAATCGGGCTGTTCCGCAGGCGTGTCTGTTGCCTATGCAGCGTGCTTGCAGGTTGTGCAGGTGCAGTCAGCGCATGCGCAGGTCGAGCACGAGCAGTCGTTGCAGTTCTGGCAGGTGCATGTCGCGTGGTTGCAGGTAGCGCAGGTGCAATCGGAACATTCGCACTTGGCGCAGTTGTCGGAGCAGTTACTACAAGAGCACTGTCCGCACTCGTCGTAGTGGCCGTCGTGCTCGCGGTGCGCGTGGCCGTCGTGGAGGTAGTCAACGTGGTCGTGGTGGATGATGGCCTCGTGCCCGCAGTAAGGGCCGTGGGTGTGGTTGTGTGTTTCGGCCTGGGTGTGTGTCGTCATGAGTGCTCCTTCGTATGTTCGATTGCGTCTCGGACGATGTGCGAGACGTGCTCATCGGCGAGTTGGTAAGTGTGGTACTGGCCGCGAGCAGTCGAACTCACGAGTTGATGCTGACGCAACACCCGCAGGTGCTGAGACATCAGTGGTTGGCTGACCTGCAGTCGTTCCGCCAGCTCGTTCACCGTTGACGGGCGCTGCGTCAACTGCCAGAGAATCGCCAATCGCACTGGCGAACCAAGTGCCTTGAACAACTCCGCGGCCTTGCTCACTTCCGCAATGTTCTCTTGTCCGGTCATTACATTCCTATATGCGCAGATGTTTATGCAATGTAGCGCATCAAATATGCCAAGTGGCACAGAACGAGGCTGGAACCCACTCGGAGTGAGTCCCAGCCTCGTTTACTGGGTCTGGCCAGGCGAGATCGTGACCGAGAGATGGAGACCTGTCTTTCGACGACAGCTTTGCTAGTTCCGAGAACTCTCGAGTAGCCGGATCGGGGTCACCCAATTCACAAATCTCTGGCCCTTCGATGCCCGAGTAGATGCGGCGCAGGTATCGTCGGTCTAGCAACACTGTTGCGGGGTGCTACCACGGCTTTCACCGTGTCCCCGGGCCTCTAGCTCAATTGGCAGAGCTGCGGACTTTTAATCCGTAGGTTGCGGGTTCGAGTCCCGCGGGGCCTACTTATGAGCGTGAAACTGGCGCTGCCTAGGTTTTTTGACACCAACCGTGACACCAACCAGGTTCGAAAACGTGTTCGGTCGACCCGGGTTTCATCCACAACCGGTCCCAGGCTCCGACCTTCCACACCAGTCGAAACCAGCACCACAACCCCGCCAAGATGCCTTCAACTAGATGCACCTAACGCAAGACACCCTCGCCCCACTCATCCACGACCACAATGGCGGCGCCCAACTCGACCCCCTACTCGCAGGCCTGGTCCACTGACTGACGCCGCCTACGGGATCAGGATTGTTCTCACAGCGCCAAACCGATGAGAAATCTGGGAGCATCGGCGAATGGTCGACTGGTTGCGCTTCGGTGCCGATATGGAGGACCTAGCGACCCAAACACTTCGCACTGGTAAGCAGGTCACCGGCTTGCTTCGTCCGACGGTGATTCAGCCGTATCGGGGATTCGTGGCTGACGGCGTGGCCAATATTCGAGCTCGGGTTATGGAGCAGCCCGTGTTTGACGCCACTCCCAAGGGCCTGCGGATCGATGCCACACTGGCGGCTAACTTGTTGCGCTGGGTCGTGCTGGATATCGCGGGTCTTGAGGTCACCGTCACCATAGGCGACCGGAGCACCACAGTGAACAGCGATGAGAACGGCTTCGTTATTGCCAAGATTCCCATCGAAGAGAAAATGCAGCCGGGTTGGCACGAAGTGCACTTCTCGGCCAAGGACCGTGGTGAGGAGATCACCGCCAGCGGCCGAGTTGTGGTGCCCGATCCGCGTTCACGGATCGGGTTCATCAGTGACATCGATGACACGATCCTGACCACTGGCATGACTGACGGTCTCAAAGCTTTGCAGCGCACTCTGCTTCGCGATGCAGGTGGCCGTAAGCCCGTCCCAGGAACGCCAAGCCTCTATCGAGGATTGGCGCGCGGGGCTAAGGGCAATCGATCTGATTCGACCTTCTTCTATGTGTCATCAGGCCCGTGGAACTTGTACGACATGCTGATTCAATTCCTTGGTGTCCGCGGTTTTCCACGAGGTCCCATCTTCCTCACTGATTGGCGTCCCGGCGCCCCACTGAGCGAGGAGGAGCAAGCGCAAGGCGAGAAGTTGTCGGTTCGGCACAAGCGCGCTCGAATCCGACGAATCCTCGATTCCTATCCCGATCTGACCTTCGTGTTGCTGGGTGACAGTGGCGAACATGACCCGCAGGTCTACCAGGAGTTTCTGGAGTCAGATCCGGATCGAATCAAAGTGGCGTTGATCATAGATGTGTGGGCGGAACCGACGGAACTGGATGATGACAGTCTCAAGGAGACGCTGGCGACGTCCGGACTGGTGACGGTGCGGAACTCCCTCGAGATGGCGCAAGTAGTGCAGCAGTTGGGGCTGATCGATGAGTTCACTGTTGATGAGGTCATCACCGAGATTGATGCCCGTCTCTAGTGACTGACCACAGCGCTCCGCCCGCCCCGACATCGGGGATGTGCCGGGGCGGGCGGCAGAACTAGTCATCGTGGTCAGTCTGTTTCTCAGCGAACGAAGCTGCGCATCGGGCGGTTAGCTCGCTATGTAGGTCGGATCCTAAATTGTCGAGCAGGTCGTCGGTCCCGAGATAGCTACGACCCAGTCGGTAGTACCGGGTTGCGTGTGTCATATTTCTTCCTCCCTGACACTTCGGTCGAAGCGCCTTGTCGAAATGATGTCCCGTTCGGCCAGTGTCAAACCGCAGGAGGACCCGAAGCGTTTCGGCAAGCAGATGTACTGGTAGTTGCAATCGTGGGGGAGGAGACCGATCGCGGAGGTAGTTAGCGTTTCAGTTCGGCGCAACCTCGCAGCGACTCCCAGTAGGCCAGTTGCGAGCGCTTGGTGAGGTAGTCGACGCGGAACGCTGATGCCAGCCCGCGCTTGTTTGGCCCAGCGGTCCACGTGTACTCCAAGTGAGGGTCGAGGACCTGACTGGCGGTGAAGAACGCAATCCGGTGGCCTCGGACTTCAGTAATCCACGGCTTGTACGCCGTGCGTTGATTTCGACCAATACTGACTGCTGGCTGATTGATCTGGCGCTTCGCCCGCAGGGACCGGTTAGAGCCTTCCCAGCCATAGTCCATATCGTGGTTGTTGGCCATGCTGACGACATCAACACTGCCAGATGCCAAGGCAGGCAGGATCCTGAGTGGGGCAGCAAAGTTGTATGCCTTCGGCTCCGGAGAGCCGGATGTCGCGATCACAGTGTCTAGGTTCACCATCACCACGTCGGCGCGCTGCAGCATGGGCGCAAATGGACCCACAAAGGGCTTGGGGTTGTTCGCCAGCCGTACTGCTAGCGAGCCTTCGGCATGGTTGTCGCCAGCGAATGCCAGCCGCACGATGGGAGGTTGCTCATCGGTGGTGGTGGCCGAGGACTGCGGCACCTTCATCGTCAGTGACGATGAAGGTGCAGGCATCTCGACTGCGTCACCCTGTTTTGACGCAGTACTTGGGGAGGTGGTTGATGTCTAACGTGGGGCGCAACCGACCAGCGCCAGAGTGGCAAGAAGCACAACAGTCACGGCGCTAGTTTCTCGCCGCATTCCGCCCCCACAACTCCCAGGCGCATTGGTGTCACAGCAGTCGACCCAGGCCAAAGCCATAGGGTATCTCGCTGGGCAGCGGCCTGGGTCGGCTAGCGCTAGCTCTTCTACTTGGTCTTGAACTTCTTCTTGACCGCCTTGCCGTTGCCGACCTCATTAACGGCACGCACCTTGACTGGGTACTTCCGATCTGGGTTCAACTTCTTGAAGATCTTGGTGTATTTGCCCTTCTTGTTGGTTACCGGTTCGACGGTTTTCCACTTCTTCCAGTTGCCATTCTTCTTGATCTTGGCTTGGTAGTTGGTGATCGCGGCGCCACCGTTGTCGTTTGGCTCTTTCCACTTCAGTTTCAGTTTCTTGGTGTACTTCTTGGCTTTGAGATCGGTGACCTTGTCAGGTGCTGTTGACCCAGGCAGCGGCGGTAGCGGCGGCGGTGGGTCGATCGGAGGGTCGCCTTGGAAGCGGGCGAGATAGCGGGAGGGAGTAGTGAAATCTCCCCCGACGACTACGGCGCCGTCAGGCTCTTCGGTAATCCACTGCACGAGCTTGTTGAACTCGTCAGCGGAAATCCGGTCGTTGTAGGCGTTGGCAGGTTCACCGTCGTAGGTGAACGCCGTTAGATAGGGGGTGGGGGCCTCGCCGGGCCGGAAGTCGCCGCCGAGCAGGATTCCGTTGGGTAAGGCGCGCACGCTGTACGCCTGCTCGTTGGCGATCAGGTGGGGAGTGACGGCGTTGTTGAAGTTTGCATCGGGAGTGCCGTCGCTGTTGTAGCGCGCCAGCATGGGGCTAGGAGTTGAGAAATGACCAGCGACCAAGATTTTCCCGTCCGGTTGCAGCGTCACTGACTCCGTGCTGTTGTTGAATGACTGTTGCACTCGAAATGAGAAGTTGACGTCCCTAGTCCCGTCTGGGTTCACCCGAGCTAAGTAGGACGAAGTTCCCGGATCTTGGAAGAACCCCGCGAGCAGAACGCTGCCGTTCTCCTGCACGGCTATCTCCTGCACCCAATCATTGAGATTGAGGCTGAAGTCCACGTTGGCGTTGAAGTTCAGGTCGGGGGTGCCATTGGAATTCAATCGGGCAAAATACTTCGATCCCAGGGCGCCGTTGAGATTCTCAAATGCACCACCAATCAGAATCTTGCCGCTGGGCAGTACTTTGATATCCCAGACACCGCCATCGATCAAACCCCGAGTACTCTCGCGGAAGTCCCGATCGAGGTTGCCGTCGGGATTCAGCCGCAGCAGGCCTGGAGGAGCGCCGAACTGTCCACCGAGCAAGATCTTGCCGTCCGCCTGGACCGCTACCGTGAACGCGGTGGAGTTGAGATTCAGTCGTCGAGCTTGGTTATTGAAGGCGACATCGGGAGTGCCGTCGGGGTTGTAGCGGGAGATGCCATTCCCTGGGCCAGTGGTATCGCGGCCTACGGCAATGACCTTCCCGTCCGGCTGCACCGCCGTCGATGCGACCCGCTGGGCGCCGTTTTGGTTTACCGCACTGACGTTTTCATTGAACGTGGTGTCGGGGTCGCCGGCGGCGGCGTTGGCGGGTGTGCCAGCAAAGGCCACAATGCCGCTGGCCAGCATGCCGACAGCAGCGATAGCTGCCACCTGTGATGTGAGGGGGCGCATTATTTTCTCCCAGTTCTTCATCGGGTCTTGGTCTTGACTGAGGTAACAGGTCCTGGGCCGGCTGGGCTGTAGTTGTAGGAAGGAGCGACGTGAGCGCGTTAGCGCAACGCTTTTTGCCGCGACTTTTTCGCTCGGCGAGATCGCGAGACCTCATATCTGTCCAGACAGGCGGAGTCGCAGTGAGTGGTAGCCGAGCTGCGGCCATGCCAATTCCTTCGACCAGTTGCATCGCAGCAGGTGATCAGCCCGCTGCATGGTGTGTATTTATTGGAGCAGCGCAGCGCAGAAAGGCGCTAGGACAAGTGCCTCAAAATTGAGATTGCCTTGAGGTTCTGTCGAGATGGCGCAGGGGCGCCATGGGTCAGCTATCTAGCCATGAAAGATGTCATCCGAGACGCTCGCCGCAACATTCCTGCCGCGGGCAGATCAGGGATGCCTTCCAGTACGACTGATATCGCAGCCAAACGCCGGGGTTGCCGCACTCGAATCTTGCGGGTTGCCTCAAGTACTCGCACATTCCCGGCAGCGAAATCGATCAGCAGCCCGGCAGGACCCACGACAGCAGGTCCGGCATCTGCTTCAGTGACATCGCGGGTTCGCCAGGCATTCTCGTGTGCTCCCGTTCCCATGACGCCTTCCGGCGTGATGGCTGTGATGGAGGCGGTTGCACCAAGGCGGCCAGCTACTGCGCCCGTACTATCCACCAGCGCAGTCAGACCGAGCCGTTCTAACTCAGGTTTCGGTTGATCGGGCGCGATATCTCGCCAGGTAGCGGCCATCTGAAAAGCTGCTGCCAGCACGAATGTCCCCACGGGAATCATTCCGAGTGGGCTAGGGGTGCTGAGCTCTGCGTCTTCGGCAGCCTCGCTGCTCGCGGCCCATTCGATGACGCTTGTAGCCGCGTACTGGACGGCTGAGCGCACGTCCTGCTCACTATCGTCACAGTGTGCTTCTCGCAGCCGATCGCGGGTTGCAGTGAAGGGTTCGATCGCGGTGACCCCGGCTCTGGCGTCGGCAACAATCTGATGAATCCCGCGGCTGTCCTCCCAATGCCCCATGGGAATGAGTTGTTCTTTCCTGGTGAGTTTCCGATCCCGACCGCGTTCGGATAAGTCGAGTTTGTTCAGGCCCTGCAAAAACAACTCCCAGGCTTGGCTTGCCAGTTCTAGGATGTGAGTGGGCCCTTCGGAGAGCAGGCCTCGCTCACCTGATTGGGGGCGCAGCACATCAGGGACAGTCGCGCTGTTGTCCTTGGGCACGCGTACTCCGGCAATCGAAGGTATGCCGTGAGTCTGGCAGATGGAACTCGGATGTGCCCAACCAGTTAGTCGGGTAACTCGGTGAGTTTCAGCAGCTTCGGCAAGATCTTCGCCGAATGGCCATCCGTGAAGGAAATGTGAATGTGGTCGAAGTGATTGGCGGTGGCTGAGCCACGATTGCGCAAGCCGGTCCAAGCCCCGGGTGGGCTGCTGCTCTTCCACATTTGCTGTCGCCAGATCATGTAGTAGATGCCGTAGTCAGCGGCGTGCTTCTGAAAGTACGCCGCTATCTCGTTGCCCAACTTCACATCAGAACCCACGCCACGGTTGGGCATCATGATGTCGATTGCCCGACCGCTCGGGTGATCCGGGTAGGCGTCGTAGGGGCGCCAGCCGCCCACATCTTTAATCTGCGGCCAGCGAACGTTCACGTAGCGGCCAGCAATGACCGCGTCTAGCGTTTGATTACGCTCAGTCCAGGACGGGTAGATGCAGATAGGTGACGCAGATTTCGCGGATTGGCAGCGCTGGTCCAGTTTGGCGGAACCGGGACCACCGGAATGGCTGCCAGCAGATTGGGCACTGAGAACGGCCCGAAAAGCAGCGAGAAGGTTGCGTTGCGCTTTCCTAGTAGCCGCGGTGGCACCCTCGGATTGGCTCTGCGCCTGGTCCAGCCTTTGCTCCGCAGCAACCCAGTCTGCCTTCCGGTCGGCTCCGAAGTCCGAAATAAGGGCTGCGTCCCGCATCGCCTGCTGCGGATCGTCCGCGCCAATGAGTAGCGCGAGTTCGGCGAGGTCACTCGAACCGCTGACGTACTGCTCCCGAGCAAGGCTGCCTAGCGCCGCTTCGGAATCGTTGGCTTGTTGACGGGCCTCTCGCTGAGCCTTCTCCAGTTTGGTCAAGCGGTTCTTGGCTTGCTCCAACTGCTGCTGGGCTCGCCGCAAGTCAGCTTTGCTGTAGAACTTGGTCTTGGCCGGTGCGGCGGCAGTGACGCTGCCAGCGGTTGAGGAGGCCGATGAGCCAGCAGCAGGAGCGGCCATCACGCTGGCGGCCACGATGAGCGCGCAGGCACCCCCGGCAAGTTGTCGCTGGATCATTAGTTCCCCTTGGGAATCGCTGACGGTTCTTGTTACGTCTCGGGCAAAGTCATTAAGGAGTCTGGCTCCTCATTAAAAAGGTATCTGGTTTTCTGAGACAAAACTGCGGCATTCCCATGACATACCTCTCATACGTTCGGTGTACCCCCCAAATGTCCTTATTGACGGTTTGTCACGGTTTGACCTGATTTGAATGGACTTTGTTTCAAAATGTCTGGTTGCCAAGCCAGACATGACGCAGCCCGAATCGCCGCGGCGAGTTCGCTAGATCGGCCGCTGGGGTATGTGGCGGCGATTGATTCAGCGAAAGATGTGGCACCCCTGCGGCAATGGCCTCGACAGCATGCCTAGCCCCCGCGTTTGTGCCAGATTAGGGGACGCCGCTGAACAGAGGAGTGTTGATGGTCGCCTACCGAATTGCTGGGGCAGTAAAGCGTCCGGTCGGATATGTGCTCGCGGGGGGAGCATCGTATGGGTCGGTTCAGGTCGGGATGCTGCGGGCGCTGGCGGATTCCGATCTGCGCCCTGACTTGGTGGTGGGGACTTCAGTCGGTTCGTTGAACGGAGCCGCGTTAGCGGAGAACCCGGAAGAAGCGCCGGAGCGGTTGACCCACCTATGGGCGAACGTGACCCGCGAACATATTTTTGGTGGGGTGCTGAAATCAGCGGTCGCCCTTGCCGCAGGTAAGAGCACGGTTGTTTCCAACGAGGGTCTGCAGAACTTCCTGGAGCAGGCAGTGTCCGCGCGGGACTTTTCGCAGTTGCGAGTGCCACATACCGCTATGACGACGGATTTTGACACCGCCGAATCGGTTCCGATTAGTGAAGGGGAGTTGATTCCAGCTCTGCTCGCGAGTGCGGCGATTCCGGGTGTCTTTCCCGAGGTGGAACGTGACGGCCGACGGCTGGTAGACGGAGGGCTGGTCGAGAACGTGCCGATCTCTGAAGCAGTGGCCCAAGGGGCGAAGACCATCGTGGTTTTGGATTGTGGCTTTAGTGTGCTTGCCCCCGAAAAAGACGACAGTTTTGTCTCGCGGATGACTCGTACGATCGCCATCATGACGTCGGCGCAAGTCAGATGGGGACTGGCGGCCGCCGGAGAGCACACTGTCATCTACATGCCGGGTCCGTGGCCAGTGGGCATTCGCCCAGATAGCTTCGCAAAATCCGCAGAACTAATTATGAAGACAGAGCAGATTTGCCGAGAGTGGCTGGCTGATCTCACGATCGATGGCCCGGGACAATACGGGTCCATCCCGCTCGATCTGACGTTGGAGACTGCTAACGCGGTGAAGGCCGAGAAGGAGGCCGAGGCGGCGGTGGCTGAAGCGGCCAAGGAGGCGGAGAAGGCCGCCAAGGAGGCAGAGAAGGCGGAGAAGGAAGCTGCCAAGGAGGTGGAGAAGGCGGAGAAGGAAGCTGCGAAGGAGGCGGAGAAGGCGGAGAAGGAAGCTGCGAAGGAGGCGACGGAAGCAGCCAGCTCCACCGGGAGCGAGGAATCGGGCGGCTACAAGCCCGGCAGCATAGTTGCGGGAGCCGGGAAGACTATTGTTGGCGCCGCCAAGTCGGTTGCCAGCGGAGCCACAGGTACTAGTGCTGCCCAACCTGAATCCGCGGAATCAGCTGAGCAGGGGAAGTCGACGTCGGACGGAGCGGTGGCTACCGAAGCAGCGAGTGCTCTCGCCGCCGATGACGTCGCCGAAGACGAGGTCCCAGAAGCACGCAAGCCCGTTGACACCGTGGTGGATGCGGGGAAGGCAGTTGTGGAAAAGGCCAAGTCGGTCGCCACAACCACGGCTGGCAATGGCGCCGGTAGCTCTGCTGCCGATGAAGCTGACGAAAGCTAGCCGAAGAACGCGGCAGCAGCGGCCAATAGCAAGACACCTAGGGACAGCGCTACCGGTTCCCAGGTGGCCACCCGATTCGACTTACGCAAGACCAACTGCCGTCGGTAGATCGGAATGGCACAGGCCAGACACAAGAGCGCGGCCAGTGTCGCTTCGACAATGTTGCCCTGGGCGATCATGTGGTACGAGCCAATGCCAGCCACGGTGATGAGCAGGATGAGAGTCCGTCGCCAGGACAGTCGGGTCCGATCGGGTTGACTCTCGGGGGCAGCAGAACTCATGGCCGGTCACTCAGGTAGGGACTGCAGGATGACGAGTGACAGACCGGCAGCTAGCGCTACCAACCCGATCGCTACCACGATGGCGGCTCGTTGCACCGGAAGCGGTTCACCCCGACGCATCGCTTGTTGGACTTTTCGCCAGTGCTGGAGCGAGATGATTGGCAGGATGCCGCCGAGAATGGTGGCGAGGATGCCGATCTCGCGAATCAGACGTAGTTCCGGAGGCAGCAGAGTTTGCAGGGCTGCCAGCGCAACACCGCCAGCGATGAGAGCTAGCGAGGTGCGAATCCAAGATAAGTAGGTGCGCTCGTTTGCCAAAGTGAACCGGTAGTCCGGTTCGACCTCTTCCACCTGGTTTGGGCTATCCGGCATGACGCGGCCCAGTCACAAACACTCCTCGGGCATAGGAATGCAGCCGAGACCCTGGTGAGGTCTGGCGTCGGGTGGGTACGAACATGCCTCCAGCATGCCGGGATTCGTCGATCGGTGCGCGGGTAATGCACCGATATGCGCCGGGTAGCCACAGTCCAGCTGGTAGTTGCTAGCTTCCGGGCAGCAGACCGCGACAACGTTGTTCCAAGTAGTCGCACAGTCGCCAGAACTCGGCGAACATTGGATTACTGGTCTGGCCTAGGTGGTAGCGGTAGTAAATCTGTTGCACGATGACAGCAAGTCGAAACAGTCCGTAGATCTCGTAGAAAACCCACCGGTCGGGTGACAAGCCCATGGCGTTGCAGTAGCGGTCAACGAACTCAGATCTGGTCAGCATTCCGGGTAGATTGCTGGGCTGGCGACGAGCTAGTTGCATCCCGGCATCGTCGTCGGCCTGCACCCAGTAGGCCATCGTGTTGCCCAGGTCCATCATCGGATCCCCGACCGTGGCCAACTCCCAATCCAGCAGCGCGACAATGTCGAGCGAAGTGCTGTCGAGGACTAAGTTGTCAAGCCGGTAGTCACCGTGAATTAGACAGGCACCCATATCGGCTGGCTGGTTTCGGTCTAACCAAGTCATGACTGTCTCGAAATCTGGCACGTTGTCGGTACGCGCCGTCCGATACCGACCCGACCAGCCAGCGATTTGCCGGGCAACATAGCCGGGGCCTTTGCCCAGTTCTGCAAGACCAGCCGAATCCACATCGACTTGGTGGAGACGCACCAGGGTGTCCACGGTCTGTTCGCTCAGCCTTCGGGTGGCCGTGGGCGCCAACTCCACGTCAGCCGGCGGGTCGCGCCGCAAGATGATGCCAGGTACGCGTTCCATGACGTAGAAATCACTGCCAACGATCTCGGAGTCAGTGCACAACGCCAACATCTGCGGGACCTGCGGGAAAGCCGGCCGCAACCGCTGCTGAATAGTGAATTCGCGAACCATGTCGTGCGCAGAGCGGGCCTTGGTGCCGACAGGTGGCCGACGCAAGATCAGGTTTCGATTCCCATAATTGAGTAGGTAAGTGAGATTCGACGCGCCACCGGGGAATTGCGTAACAGTCGGTGGTGGCCCGGAAAGGTCTGGCAGTTGATTACGCAGCCAAACGTGGGCTGCGGCGACATCGAACGCATCCTCGGCGCGGACTGCTTTCGTTGGGTCGTTCTTGCTGGCAGGTATCACGTTGCTGCCGGCCGGTATTTGTTGAGCTCCTCACGAGCCACCATGCCTAGGTGAACCTCATCGGGACCATCGGCTAGTCGCAGGGCTCGCGCTGCCGCGTAGCCGGCCGCTAGTGGGAAGTCGTCGCTCAAGCCAGCTCCGCCGTGTAGTTGGATGGCCATGTCGATGACATCAGCAGCCATCCGGGGTACGACTGCCTTGATTGCTGAAACCTCATAGCGAGCACCAGCGATACCGTGCTGGTCCAGCAGCCATGCGGTTCGCAGTACCAGAAGTCGTGCCTGGTCAATCGCCAGCCGCGCCTCCGCGATTCGCTCCCGATTACCGCCCAGGTTTGCCAATGGCTTTCCGAATGCGGTTCGCGACATCGACCGTTCGCAGGCCAGCTGCAGTGCCTGTTCTGCCAAACCAATCAGGCGCATGCAGTGATGCACTCGGCCGGGACCAAGCCGACCCTGTGCGATTTCGAAGCCGCGGCCCGGGCCCGCAATGATGCTGTCGGCGGGCAGTCGGACATCGGTGAATCGGACTTCACCATGGCCGTAGGGCTCGTCGTAAAGACCGAATACTGGTAGCAGCCGGACGACCTCGACCCCGGGAGTATCGCGGGGCACTAGGACCATGGAGTGACGCTGATATTTATGAGCTTGCGGATCAGTCAGCGCCATGACGATCAGGAAGTCGCAGTTTGGGTGGCCAATACCGGTACTCCACCATTTGGTGCCGTTCACTACGACTTCGTCACCAGTCACAATCGCCGTTGCCGCCATGTTGCTGGCGTCCGAGGAAGCTACGTCAGGTTCAGTCATGCAGAAAGCGGAACGAATGGTCCCTGCCAGCAGTGGCGTCAACCAGCGCTCTTGCTGCGCTTCGCTGCCGTACGCAACCAGTACTTCGGCGTTGCCGGTGTCGGGGGCATTGCAGTTGAAAACCTCTGGCGCTAGCGGCATTGCTCGGCCAGTCATCTCCGCTACCGGCGCATAGTCGGCATTGCTCAGTCCGGCGCCGAAACGACCATCAGGCAGAAACAAGTTCCACAGTCCGGCGCCTTTGGCGGATTCCTTCAACTGATCCACCAGCCTGAGGGCTGCGGGTTGGTCGCTCTGCAGCAGTTGGTGGTACTCCGGTTCGACTGGCCGGAGTTCGGCGGAGATAAACGCCGCAACTCTTTGCGTGTAATCGCGCGCTCTCTCAGTAGGTGCAAAGTCCACAGTTCTCCCTTGCCCGTTGCTGTAATGAGCCTACTCGCTGGTTTTCGGGTTGCCGATCTCGCGCGCTGTCAGTCGAGATGGCGGATTCGGCTACCGAATCAGAAGAAAAGTTGTGCACCGGCACCGCAAAGTTGGGCACTTGCGGCGAAAACTTGTGCATGGGCGGCGTTGCCGAGACCGTGAGACTAGAGTTACGGTCGTGGGAAATGTTGATTTAGCCCGGCTTCAGTTCGCGGTCACATCCATTTACCACTTCATTTTTGTGCCACTCACGATCGGCATGGCTTTCTTGGTGGCGATCCTGCAAACCAAATGGCATCGCAGCGGCAATGAAGACTACCGTCGGCTGACTCGATTCTTCGGTCATCTCCTGCTCATCAACATTGCCGTAGGTGTAGTGACCGGCTTGATTCAGGAGTTTCAGTTCGGAATGAACTGGTCGGCATATTCTCGATTCGTCGGTGATGTCTTCGGAGCGCCGTTGGCGATGGAAGGCCTGGCCGCCTTCTTCTTGGAATCCACCTTCCTCGGGCTGTGGCTCTTCGGCTGGGGCAGGCTGCCCAAGAAAGTTCACCTAGCCTGTATTTGGTTGGTAGCTCTGGGGGCGTCGCTCAGTGCAATGTTCATCATGGCCGCCAACTCTTGGATGCAAAATCCGGTGGGCTATGCCACGAATGCTGATACTGGTCGACCCGAACTGAATGACATCGGTGCGGTCTTTTCGAATCCAGTCTTCCTTTGGTCCTATGCCCACGTGTTGTTGGCGGCTGCGGTGACCGCATCAGTCATGATGCTGGGAATCTCGGCCTGGCAGATCCGCAAGCGGGGCGACGGTCAGATCTTCCAGCGCAGTGCCAAGGTCTCGCTGGCCGTGCTATTCCCATCGATCATTTTGGCCATGGGAGTGGGCAGTGAACTGGGTGTGCAAGAAGCGACCTATCAGCCCATGAAGATTGCGGCCGCGGAAGCGCAGTGGGAGACCTGCCAGCCATGCTCGTTCAGCGCTTTCCAAATCGGAGGTGGGAACAACGATCAGAACCCACAGAAGATCATTCAGATTCCTTACCTGCTGTCATTCCTCGCGACGAACTCCTTAGACGGTCAAGTCATCGGACTCAACGAGTTACAGGCGCAATATGAGCAGGAGTACGGGCCGGGTTACTACATTCCCAACGTCTTTGTGCAGTACTGGTCTATGCGTCTGATGGCCTACACCGCGACCTTGGTCATGCTGATGGGGCTGTGGGGGTTGTGGTTGTGGCGTCGTGGCAAGTTGCTGGAATCGAAGTGGTTCTTGCGCATCGCGCCGATCGCGATTGTCGCTCCCTACATCATGAATATCGCCGGCTGGTTGTTGACCGAGAACGGTCGACAACCATGGGTGGTGCAGGGCTTGATGCTGACGGAAGACGGCGTCTCTACTTCTGTGAGTTCCACTGAGATCATCATCTCGTTGGTCGTCTTCATCACAGTCTTCATCATCGTCGGTACGGTGTGGGCAGTTCTCATGAGTCGCGCCGCCCGATCAGAACTGCCGGAGGAAGTGCCGGAAGATCAAGAAGAAGCAGAAGAGCCCATCCCGACCCTGACCTACTGAGGGAGCAGTTGTGGACCTACCAGTCATCTGGTTCGCGATTATCGCGGTGCTGTGGACTGGTTTCTTCGTGCTCGAAGGTTTCGATTTTGGTGTTGGGGTGCTCCATCAATTTGTTGGGCGGAATGACACCGAACGCCGAGTAGCGATCAACACGATTGGACCGTTCTGGGACGGCAACGAGGTTTGGCTGGTCGTTGGTGGTGCTGGCATGTTTGCGGCCTTCCCGGGCTGGTACGCGACCATGTTTTCTTCGTTATATTTGGCGCTAGTGGTCATTCTGGTTGCGCTAATCGTGCGCGGCACCGCATTCGAGTTTCGAAGTAAGGGCAAGACGCAGCGCTGGCGTAGTTCCTGGAGCTGGGGCCTGGTGATTAGCAGTGCGTTCATTCCGCTGCTGCTCGGCCTTGGGCTCGGTGATCTGCTGGCTGGGTTGCCGATCGGGTCGGATGAGGAGTACGCGGGAACCTTCTGGGACTTGTTCACGCCCTACGGCTTGCTGACCGGCATTCTGTTCCTCTCCCTCTGTCTGCTGCACGGGTCCACCTTCTTGGCGCTGAAGACCACCGATCACATCAGACTGCGGTCACATCGGTTGGCCCGAATCTTTGGTGGCCTGTCACTGGTGCTGGGACTCGGTTGGGTTGTGGCTACCTACCTGGTCACGACTAGTTTGTCGGCTCTCGCTACCGGGTTCCTGGCGCTGGTGGTGCTGGGAGTGGTAGCGGCCGCAATGATGACCGCTCGGGAGCGGGACGGATGGGCCTTCGCTGCAAGCGCGGTCGCGATCGGCTCGGTTTCGGCGGCTATCTTTTCCTCGCTCTATCCAAACCTGATGGTGTCGAGTTTGGACCCGTCCTATTCGTTGACGATCGTTGACACTGCCTCCGGCGATTACGCGCTGGGCATCATGACTGTTGTCGCCGTGATCATGTTCCCGCTGGTACTGCTCTATCAAGGTTGGAACTACTACGTGTTTCGCCGCCGGGTATCCGCTCCACCCACCGAAGCCGGCGCGACGGCAGTGGGCGCAGACAACTAGTTCCCAACGACCAGCGCCAGCGGCATTGAGTTGCCGGCGAAAGGTCGGAAGTTAGATAAATCTGCCGTTTCGTCGTCGAGCAACTGCGACCATCATGAGCATGTTGCCCTCGGTCGTCTACAACGATCTGTATCTCGTTATGGACTTGATCGGGGTCTTCATCTTCGCTGTCTCGGGTGGATTGGCTGGGCGCCGGGCTGGGATGGATTTTTTTGGCGTCTTGGTAGTCGGGTCCCTCACCGGGATTGGTGGCGGGATCATGCGGGATCTCTTGATCGGTGACATCCCACCAGCATCGTTGACTGATTGGCGCTACATCCTGATTGCCATTCTGGGCGCCATGGTGCCATTGCTGTTTTCGCCATCTTCGCAGCGGGCGTTGACTTGGCTGCTGGTTTTGGATTCGTTCGGGCTGGCGTTATTCGCAGTGGCCAGTACCAGCAAGGCCTACCACTATGGCGTCACTCCGATTGCGGCCCCACTCATCGGGGTACTTGCGGCGACCGGCGGAGGGGCGCTGCGGGACGTCCTCTCCAACGAGATCCCCATCATTTTGCGCCGAGAGATCTACGCTCTCGCCGCGTTGGCTGGCGGAGCTATCGTCGCTTTAGCGCTCTACCTTGATTGGCCCATCATTCCCATCGGGATTGCTGCTTTTGTGCTGGTGGTGGCGATTCGCCTCGTCTCGCTTCGTTACAACTGGCGCTCGCCTATGCAACAGGAGGATCCAGAGTTGATCTGACTCAGAGGTTGTCGATGACCTCGTCGATGCGCCGGGCCAACTCGAGATCCAACGCGGTGACACCACCCGCTGAGTGGGTGCTCACGGTGAAGCTCAACGTACGCCAGCGAATATCAATATCCGGGTGGTGATCGATCTCCTCGGCAATGACCGCGATCCGGTCCACTGCGGTGATGGCGGCCGGAAAACTGGGGCATTCCGCGCTGCGGCGCAACGCCATCGAGTCGCCGCTCCAGTTCTGCAATTCAAAAAGCCCCACGGCCAACTCTTCTTCGGTCAGGGTGTCCATCTGCGTTCTACCGGCCTTCCTTAGATTTCTCGAGTAGTTATGGTCATTCCGGCTGCCTTCAGCTCTTCGATAAGCCGGAGGCCCATTCCGGTCGCTGGGGTGAGCACACCAGCGCGGCGCGGCAGTCGACGCTGATCCCCGGCCAAGACTAGGCCAGCGCGACCGAGCATCATGCTGGTTGCAACGTAACCGGGATCACCATCGGCTGCAACCGTTGCTCGATAGCGAACCCCAGCAGGGGTTCGAGTGTGGATCGTGATGCTGAACATGCCGTTCTGTCTCGTGCGTTCATCGGGGCCTTCACCCGGAGCTGGCAGAAAGCGGGATGCGAGCTTTCGGCCGGCATCGCTTTGCAGTGCGCCACCGATTGCCGCAATCCCGCCAGCCATCGCGGTTGCCCCCAGTCGCCCGGTCAAGCCGGGTCCGAAAGCGCTGCCTTCGTCATAGCGAAACCCATGACCGTAGGCATAGTGCAGCAGGGCGTTGCTGCGGCGCACTACCCGAGTGTTGATGGACGCCATTAGGAATGGCCCCACCCAGGATCCCGCCACCTCGTCGTAACGGACCTTCAAACTGTCTTTCGGGTCACCAGGTGTCGGCTCGGCAGATCGATCGGGGCTGAGCGAATACGGATCGGCCAACAGTTTGCGCGCGCCTTTCGTTCCGCGAGCGAGTTCGATCTCGTTGATCCCTGACGCCACGGTGCCGCCGCTGAAGCCACCGCGTACTTTGCGCACTAGGAAGTGGGTGTGGGTTAAATGCCCCTTGCCGTCGCTATCCTTTGCGCGCAGGTGAAGGGCCAGTACTCCCAGATCGCTGGGGATACTGTCGAAGCCGCAGGAGTGCACGATGCGAGCGCCGGTGGACTGGGCGAGGTCGTCAAACTGATCGATCGAGCGACGCATGAACAGCACCTCACCAGTGAGGTCGGCGTAGTGGGTGCCAGCTTGTGCGCAGGCCGCAACGAGTTCTGCCCCATATTTGTTGTAGGGGCCCACGGTGGAGATGATCGCCTTGCTCGAAGCTGCCAATGGCGTCAGTGAATCCGGATCTTGTGCGTCAGCTATCAGCAGTGGCCAGTCGTGACTGGGCCCGGACAATCTACTTCGGCTGGCAGCCAACTTCTCTTCGTTGCGACCGGCGAGTGCGATCCGGGTCCGCGGGGGTGCATTGCGAGCGAGGTAGTCGGCGACGAGATTCCCGGTGAATCCAGTTGCACCGAAGAGCACCAAGTCATGTTTGGGTCGCGGCTTGGTTCGGGCGCCATTCCGGCTTTTGCCCGATGCCTCGATGACAGATGTCGTTGCCGATCCCGATGATGATTGGTTTCCCACAGGCTTCACGTTAGCCCGCTGGCAAGATCGTGGCTCGAAGACGTACGAATCACGTACGGATCGCGAACTCCACTCCCAACTCCAAAAACAGGCACCACCGGAAAGCCCCTGTTTCCAGCATCCTCCTGAACATCCCCTGTCAGAAGTGACCGCCCCCTCCCCAAGACGACCCCTACCTCTCAAGCAGATAGCAACGTGGTTGCCAGTCAAAGGACGCTCGATCACCGATGCGAGGGAATCGCCTGAACCGCATCGGCCTAGTTGAAAGGGGAGGGGTGGGGCCACTCACCGTGCGCATCTGCGATGGGATGGGGCCAGCCCACCCTGACAAACTCAGTTGCCGTTCAGTGGTGAGATTAGGGCGCCAGACACTGCGCCCTCTAGAATCGGTTGGTGACTCTCAGACAGCGCGACGACCTGCGCAACATCGCGATCATCGCCCACGTCGACCATGGTAAGACCACTCTGGTCGATGCCATGTTGTGGCAATCAGGCGCCTTCCGCGAAAACGCGGACGTGGCTGATCGGGTGATGGATTCCATGGACTTGGAGCGAGAAAAGGGCATCACAATTCTCGCCAAGCACACCGCGGTGCGTTATTCGGGGTCCGCTGCCGCAACCGATGTCACCATCAACATCATTGATACTCCTGGTCACGCTGATTTCGGTGGCGAGGTTGAGCGGGGTCTAGAGATGGTTGATGGGGTACTGCTCTTGGTGGACGCCGCTGAAGGGCCGCTGCCCCAGACTCGCTTTGTCCTCGGCAAGGCGCTGGCAAAGCAGCTGCCGGTCGTGCTCGTCATCAACAAGGTCGATCGGTCCGACTCTCGCATCAGTGAGGTGCTCGACGAGGTCTACGAACTCTTTTTCGATCTGGATGCCGAGGACGACCAAATCGAATTCCCGATTGTCTACGCCAGCGCAAAGGCAGGTCGGGCAGCCATGGAACGTCCTGAGGACGGTGGGATGCCGGAAGGGGAAGATCTTGCGGCGCTCTTTTCCGCGATCCTCGACACCGTCCCGCCCCCCAGCTACGACGATGCCGATCCGCTGCAGGCGCAGGTCACCAACTTGGATGCCTCGCCCTATCTCGGCCGGCTAGCACTGTGCCGGGTCCGCTCCGGTCAAATCAGCAAGGGCGCAGCCGTGACTTGGTGCCGCGCTGATGGCATCCAGCAGCCCGCCAAGATCGGTGAACTGCTGATGACCGAAGCGCTCGACCGTACTCCAGTGGAGTCAGCCACAGCAGGAGATATCGTTGCGGTTGCTGGCCTGGCGGAGATCACGATCGGCGAGACGTTGGCTGACCCGGAGGATCCTCGGCCGCTGCCGGTGATAACTGTGGATGAACCCAGCATCTCGGTCACGATCGGCATCAATGATTCGCCGCTGGCTGGTCGCAGTGGCAGCAAAATGACCGCACGGCTGCTCAAGAACCGGCTAGATGCCGAGTTGATCGGTAACGTATCGCTGCGCGTCGCTGACACCGACCGCCCCGATGTCTGGGAAGTCCAAGGACGCGGCGAGCTGCAACTGGCCGTGCTGGTGGAAATGATGCGGCGCGAGGGTTACGAAATCACAGTGGGTAAACCGCAGGTGGTCACGCGGGAGATCGATGGTTCGCTGCACGAACCTATGGAAGATTTGGCTATCGACGTCCCCGAGGATTTCGTTGGCGTGGTGACCCAACTTCTAGGATTACGTCGGGGTCAGGTGCGATCCATGAAGAATCACGGAACTGGCTGGGTGCGAATGGATTACCGGGTTCCGGCTCGCGGGTTGATCGGGTTCCGCACCGAGTTCCTCACCGAAACTCGTGGTACTGGCTTGATGCATCATGTTTTCGGCGGCTACGAGAAATGGCATGGCGAATTGCGAACGCGTGCCAGTGGATCGTTGGTGGCTGATCGAACTGGCACGGTGACCTCTTATGCCTGCTTCGGATTGCAGGAACGGGGCGCTTTGTTTGTGGCGCCAGGGACGGACGTCTACGAGGGGATGATTGTGGGTGAGAATGCTCGCGCAGACGACATGGATGTCAACCCAACTAAGGAAAAGAAACTCACCAACATCCGTTCATCGACTGCGCAGGAGTTAGAACGACTAGTGCCGCCACGGCTGTTGTCGCTAGAGCAGTCGATGGAATTCTGTCGGGAAGACGAGTGCGTCGAAGTCACTCCCGATGCAGTGCGAATCCGCAAAGTAGAACTTAACGCCGTGACCCGAGCTCGTAGCCGCTCACGTCGCCGGGCAACGGAGTGAGCAAAAAGATAACTACGTATTCAGATTTCTGAGTGTGAATGCCACTGCCGACCCGTCGAGGGTGTGGTGTCGGGTGTGTTTACGACCATCGCTTCGGCAGCGAGATTTTCTCGGCTCTCGGTGATCTCTAGAAAATCTCTGGGCGTGGCTATTTCCGCAGCAAACTCAGTCGACCGAGACTGGCTCGCCATCGCGGATACTGGCGAACTCCGGTTCATCGGTCAGATCGCGCCAAATCGGCACTACCCCGATGAGCGATGCGGCGTTTAGGGCGAGTGAGAGCGGGATGCTTAGCAACAGCGTCGCTGAGAAGACCGCGCTTGCGGCGCCGGGGTCATTCTGGCCGGCGATTACTGATCCGATCAAAGCGGCCGGCAGTAGCGCAATGCCCATGAGGAACTGAATGATCACATAGGCAACTAAGCTCCACAGCGCGTAGCGGCCTAAGACTCCCCAGAACTTGCCACGAGTGGCCCGCCACGACCACCTAAGGGCGCCACGCTTGATCACAACCTGCACGGAGAGGGGAGTGAGCCGAGTGAATACCCACACCATCAGCACCATGAGCAGCAGCCCGGCGAATATGCCGATCAGGACGCTCAGCCAAACCGAGACAGCCGCAGCCAGGATGCAGATGACGGTGACAACGGTGACAACGACGGTCACGGCGAGGATGAAGATCAGCAGGTAGCCACATAACCGAAGACCACCTGGTAGACCACGGCGCAGCGAGTCGCTGATGCTCGCTGAGTCACCAGCGGCAGCCATCATTGCTGCGCGATTGACCGCAGCAATCTGCCAAGCCGAAGCGAAGGTCAGCACGACGGCGAGCAGGACTCCTCCGACAACCCACCCGACCCAGGAAGTCACTCGAGGCACCTGGGTAAAGGCATCTTCCAAGAGCTTGCCTTGGGCCTCGGGAGTTGTGGCACCGACTGGCTCGGAGGCCAACTCGCTGGTCAAGCGGATCGCGTCGCCCAGCGCGCCAAGATCTACCAGCGCTGCGGTAGTAGCTGCCAATGCTAGGGCGGAGACCACAGCAAAGATCAGGCTGACCGCAGTGAGCGGCCACCATGCGCGTTTACCGATCCGCACGATGTCGGAGAACAGAAAGCTGATGGGGCGCATCCCGCTGGGTGCCAGTGGGCTCTGCTGAGCTGCATAGCGGCCGTAGTCGGGAGCCGGTGCTGCCGCAGTTGGTTGCTCGGCCCCTGAGCCGGCGGTACCCCATTGCTGCGGCTCAGCGGCAGTCTGGGTGGTGGCGTCAGGCGCGGGGCTTGACGAGGTCGCGCTTTGGTCCGCAGTGTCTGGACTAAGGTCGGTCAAGGCCTTTGTGTGGTCTGTCCAAGTAGTGCCATCCCAAAAGCGCAATCTGCCGGAATCCGCTGGGTCTGGATACCAGCCAGCGGGTTGACTATCGCCGCTTGTAGATGATGTTGCCACGAGATCAGCCTAGGTGGCGGCTACCTGACCCGTTAGTGCGGGCTTGGACAGATTGTATTCACTCACACTATTTCGCTGGGCTGCCTCGTGGTGACAGCCTGTGGTTGATACGTATGACGGATGTCACGGGCTCTCTGCTTGGGATGGGTACCTGAACCAGCACTCCAGAGTTGACCGACGCATTGTCCCGCGCTGTATCTGTTTGAAATCGATACGGTAACCAGATGTCGGTAGATAGCGCGAAATCCGGGAAGCTGGGAAGCGACGTCGTCCTTGCTCTGGTAGCGATGTGTCTCTGCGTTTTTCTGATCGCCAATGACTTTGTAGCGATGAGCGTTGCGCTGCCAGCAATGGAGGCAGAGCTCAACACCGATGTCTCCGAACTGCAGTGGGTTATTAATGC
Source organism: Actinomycetes bacterium (assembly GCA_022599915.1). Taxonomy (NCBI): domain Bacteria; kingdom Bacillati; phylum Actinomycetota; class Actinomycetes; species Actinomycetes bacterium. The sequence goes on along the minus strand of JAHZLH010000048.1, from coordinate 48,073 downwards.
TTACGCGGTGATCTTCGGTGTGATGATCGTTCCGGGGGGCCGACTGGCGGACATGTTTGGTCGGTTGCGGATCCTGTTCATCGGAACGGGAATCTTTGCTGTGTTTTCGTTGCTCGGCGGACTCGCCCCCGACATCTACACATTGATCGCTGCTCGCGGGCTGCAAGGGGTTGGCGGCGCGTTGATGTGGCCGGCCATCTTAGGTCTGATCTACCAGATCCTTCCAGCTGCCAAGGCGGGTCTGGCCGGTGGGCTAGTCATCGGCGTCGCTGGTATCGGCAACGCGACCGGACCGCTGCTGGGCGGTGCGCTGACCGAGTTAGCAAGCTGGCGCTGGATTTTACTTATCAACGTGCCCATCGCCCTCGTTGCGGTAGCGGTTACCTGGCGAACGGTTCACGTCAAATCGCCCGATGAGCATGGCAAGGTCGACTACTGGGGCTCCTTATTGCTGGGCGTCAGTCTGATTTCGCTGTTGGTCTCACTTACCGAGGCTCCGGATGTGGGCTGGAGTGACCCGTTCGTGTGGGGGCTACTGATTGTGGCTGCACTGGCCATGGTGGCGTTTGTTCTCCGCCAGCGAATGGCCGGCGACGACGCGTTGATCCCGGGGGCAGTGATAGGTCATCGCCCCTTGCTCTACGCGTGTCTCTCGGTGCTGATGACCTCCAGTATCTTCTTTAGTGCCCTGTTGTACCTGCCGCAGTACTTCGAGAAGGTCTTTGACCAGAATCCGCTACAAGCAGGTGCGTCACTGCTGCCCTTTATGGCGGTTTTCGCAGTAGCGTCCTTCAGCGAATCCTGGCTCATCAATCGAGTCGGGCTCAAGGCTGTCATCTCGGTTGGTGCCTTGTGCATGTTCGTCGGGCCTGCGTTGTTGGTTTTGCTGATTGAGCCAGAGTCAGGGTTCACCGCTTTCTTGCCTGGCATGATCGTGCTGGGAATTGGTGTCGGACTCTTCGCTTCTGCAGTAACTACTGCCGCGCTCACCGCTTTGGATCCGTCCATGTCCAGTCTTGCTGGCGGACTGGTCTATATGTTCCAGGTTGCTGGTGGTGCGGTTGGCCTTGGTATCACCACGACTATCTTCCTGGTCGCTGCTAATGCTGGGATCACCGACGGTTCACAGGCGATCGGGATAACGCTCAACTCTGCCGAGATTGAAGCCATCCGAGGCGTCATTGTCGGCACCGATAACTCGGCTACGGTGTTGCAGCAATATCCGGGGAAGACCGGTGAGCAGTTGGTCGAAGTGGTCCGAATCGCTTTTGCCGACGGCGTTAAGTGGGCATTTAGCTTCAATGCTGCGCTGTCCTTTATCGGGATGTTGATAGCCGTCTTTGCAGTGGGTGGACCCATCACTCGGTTTGGCAGAGATGTTGGCGAGTTTGAGGCAGCCGCGGCAGAACAGTCAGCGGGGGACTAGAACCAACTAGCCGGCTCGCCTACCGGTCTTGGCCGACTCTCGACCGCGCAGTGCTTCCCGCAGACGCTGCTCAAAATCGGTAACGGAGCCAGAGAGTTCAAGCTCTTGCGGCTCCAGCAGTACCTCCAGTGACCCGGAATCTGTCCGAGCCAGAACTAGTGGAGTTTCGTGATCGTCGAGAAGTTTTTGCACGTCCGAATCAACCTCGTTGCGGTGAAGGAGCCGGAACTCAACACCTAGCCGCTGCACCATGGCGTCCCAGGCCGGTTTCCGACGGAAGGGTGAGTGGGTGATGTCACAGAGCGCACAATGAGCCCGGCCCAGTAGATGACCGATCACGTAGGTTGCCTCGCCGACCAAGCCACCATCAGCGTGGTAGATGCCTATGAGTTCCGCGACCTCAGTCGTCGGTGCTGGCGTGGGTGACGATGTCATGTTTCTCCTCTCAGCCGGTTATCGCCCGACAAGTCCGCGGTGCCGGATCAGTGGACTCCGTGAGATTGGCCCGCGCAGCATCCTCTGCCTAACCCTAGGGTGGTTCCTTTTCCCGGTAACTGCATCTTCGATGTCGTGCCGAAGCCGACCACGCCGAGCGATCGAGGTCTGGGTGCGACTACCGCCAGATCGGTACGGCTAGTAGCGAAAACCCAGCCAACGCATCATCCCGTGCCACACGCCCGCGGGACGCGGTGGATGCCGCAGGCGGTTGCGTTCCAACTGAATGACTTGATCGTCGGCGGAAGTTAGTCGAACTCGGGGTGCTCGGGCGACTCGATTCATCTGGTCTCCAAGAGGTTGCAGTACACAGACGTTTCCCGATGTGGCCAAAGTTATTCATCAACAGACAATTTTCGCCCGGATGGCGCAACTGAACAGGGGGGTGGTCGCTGCGTTGCTAGTCGAGAAAGCGGACTCCGGTGAGGTCTTCGGAGAGCTTCCACAGACCCGCAGCGGTCTCATCGTTTTTGGCCGCATTGCTTGGTTCGACCAATACCGGTTTGCCGCGCATTTCCATGAAGCCGTCGGGGCCGTAGTACTGCCCGCTCTCAACTCCGGGGTCGGTGGCTGCTCGGACCTGCGGCCAAGAGCCGATCTCTGCGGACTGCCCAACAACGGCATTTACGGTGCGGGTGATAGTTCGCCCCACAACGTTTTGTGCCATGGCCGGTCCAGCGAATTGCAGGTTGGTGGCGGACCACCCCGGATGTGCGGCGACTGCCTTCAGTTTCAGGCCGGCCGACGTGGCCCGGCGGCTCAGTTCCCGGGTGAATAACAAGTTGGCGAGTTTGGTTTGTCCATAGGCTTGCCATGACTCGTAGCGCCGATTGCGGTAGTTGAGGTCATCGAGATCAACCTTGCCCATCCGATGTGCGCCGCTGGCCACTGTCACCACGCGAGCGTCGGCGGTTGCGTCGTCGGTGGGCATAGCAGGTAGCAGTAGTCCTGTAAGCGCGAAATGCCCGAGGTGGTTGGTTCCGATCTGTGATTCGAAGTCATCGACGGTGCGGCTGAGCGGCGGCGCCATAATGCCGGCATTGTTGATCAGAACGTGGATAGTGTCATGCAGCGCCATGATTTCCGCTGCTGCCGTTCGTACTGAGGACAGATCGGCAAGATCGAGTAGCACCTGATCGGGCTGCGGTCCTTGGCTAGCGGCCGAGACTTCTTCCCAAGCGCTCCGCAGTCGGTCGGGATCCCTGCCGGTAACCACGACCTGACCACCATGTCGCGCGAGTTGAGCGGCATTGGCTAAGCCGAGGCCACTGGTTGCGCCGGTCACGACAAAGACGCGGCCGGAAAGATTAGGAATATCAGCAGGAGTCCAGGATTGCGCCATATCGGAATTGTCTCACGCTGCGCCGGGCAGGGCATTGTCGTCTTGCGGGGCGACCTATTCGCCGATGTAGGGGCAGTGGCGGCAGCCGTTCCCGCAGCAGCGGCCTCGGTCGGCATGAGTGCGGGCGGTGAGGACGAACAGACCGGTAGCGGGATCGAGATAGCCGGGTTGCCCCTCACTCATGGCGATGGCATGTCGACTTAGTGCTTCCGCTCGGTGGGGATCGTCCACCGATAGTCGTTGTGGATGCGGTTCGGTCAGGGCGCGATCGGCCAGCGGCTCGCGTTGTGACGTGGCTATCCGCTCCATTCCGCCATTGTGCAGTCAATCGGGCTGAAGCACGAATGCGCCGGCAACATTCCCTTGTCGGACCCGGTTCAAAGCGGTTGCGGCGGCCGACAGCGGCATTACCTCGTAGTCGGTACGGATTCCAGCAGCGGCTACCGTTTGCAAGAAGTCAGCGACGTCTTGTCGAGTGACGTTCGCGACGGATCTGATACTGCGCTCCCACCACAGATCGTCGTAGTCCAATGCGGGAATCTGATCCAAATGAATCGCGTTAATCGCGACGGTGCCGCCGCGGTCTAGTGCTCGCAGCGCGTCGTTGACGACCCAGCCGACTGGCGCGAACGTGATCGCAGCATCGAATCGTTCCGGCGGCACGTCATCGTAGGTCCCCGCCCACTCCGCCCCGAGTTCGCGCGCCCGGGCTGCTTCAGCGATCGACCGGGTAACCACGAAACATCGAACTCCCCAATGCCGGGCAACTTGAATTGCGAGCAGGGCGCTGGCACCAAAGCCGAACAACCCCAATCGTGCCCCAGTTGACTCTGGTCCGATCCCGGCAGCCCGCAATGATCTGAAACCGATGACACCCCCGCAGAGCAGCGGTGCGATTGCTGCGTCACTTTCCTCGCTCGCGGCGAATTGGGCTCCGAGATCAGGTAGCGGGTGGGTGAAGTCTGCCCGCGCGTTGACGGCGGTTGCGTAACCACCGTCAACATCCCAACCAGTAAAGCGCGCCTCGGCGCACAAGTTTTCTCGACCACTGCCGCAGAAGCGACACTGGCCGCAGGCGCTAGCTAGCCACACCAAGCCGACGCGTTCGCCCAGTCGCGCTGCCGGTACCCCGGCTCCGAGTGCAATCACCCGACCAACTACCTGGTGTCCCGGAATGACCGGCAATCGGTGCGCGGGCAAATCGCCTGACACCAGCTGTAGATCGGTGCGACAGACCGCGCTGGCGGTGACTTGGATTTGTAGTTGGCCCGGCCCAGGCTCCGGAATTGGGTGCTGCTGCCACGACAGCGCAATGTCGAGATTGGCGCCCGGGGTCGTAAGGAGTTGGGCTCGCATGACTCCACTATGGCGGTAAACGCCCGCCACGTATGGCTGGAAGTGGGTCCAATCGGGACTCCGCGCAGCGCGAACACCGTTACCAGGTTGGGCCAACGCGGTGTACCGTCGTAGGAAGGCCCCGCAGCGAAACTCAATCGGGCGTGCAACAAGCGCAGCCATTCTTGCCGCCGGGCGGAGGAGCTAACCAGATGAACTGGGGAAAACTGGCGCGTGGGCCGCTGCTGTGGATTTTGCTGTCCCTGGGTCTGCTGCTCATCGCAACTAGCGTTCTCTCGGGACTGAATGGACCGGAAGAGACCAATACCGGCGCTGTCGTCGAGCAGATTCAGAATAAGAACGTATCCAGCGCGACCCTCGTTGACCGGGAACAGCGGATCGATATCACGTTGAAGGACGGCACTGAGCAAACCGCGAAGTTCATTGAGGGTCAGGGTCTGGAACTGCAGCAACTACTGCAAGAGCAGGTCGATAGTGGCAGTTTGCCCGAGGGCTACAACGTGGAGGTTCCCCAAGACAGCCTGTTTACGACGCTGCTGGTTTCTTTCCTCCCACTACTCATCATCTTAGGTCTGCTCTTCTTCTTCCTGAGCCAGATGCAAGGCGGCGGCCGCTTGATGTCGTTCGGCAAGTCCAAGGCCAAGGTGGTTACTAAGGACATGCCGCAAACGACTTTTGCCGATGTCGCTGGTGCTGAGGAAGCAGTCGAGGAACTGCACGAGATCAAAGATTTCCTGTCGGATCCGAGCCGGTTCCAATCGGTGGGCGCCAAAATCCCCAAGGGTGTGTTGTTGTACGGCCCACCAGGCACTGGCAAGACGCTGCTCGCACGGGCAGTTGCTGGCGAAGCGGCTGTCCCCTTCTTCTCGATCTCGGGTTCCGACTTCGTGGAGATGTTCGTTGGTGTCGGGGCCTCTCGGGTACGCGATCTTTTCGAACAAGCCAAGCAAAATGCCCCGGCCATCATCTTCATTGATGAGATCGACGCCGTTGGACGTCATCGTGGGGCGGGGCTAGGTGGTGGCCACGACGAACGTGAGCAAACGCTGAACCAGATGCTGGTCGAGATGGATGGCTTCGACGTAGCCGGTGGTGTCATTCTCATCGCCGCGACGAACCGACCCGACATTCTGGATCCCGCCCTGCTGCGACCCGGTCGATTCGATCGACAGATCGCGGTAGAGAGTCCCGACCTTAAGGGTCGGGAAGCGATCTTGAAGGTGCACGCCAGTGGCAAACCACTCGCGCCCGACGTCGATCTGGAGAGTATTGCCAAGCGCTCACCGGGCTTCACCGGCGCCGACCTGGCAAACGTTCTCAATGAGGCTGCGTTGCTCACCGCTCGCGGTGGCGACAAGCTGATTTCGAATGAGGCGCTAGATGAGGCCATTGACCGAGTAATCGCCGGTCCGCAAAAGCGAACGCGAGTGATGGGCGACGACGAGCGGAAAATCACGGCGTACCACGAGGGTGGTCACGCCATTGTTGCGGCAGCCTTGCCTGGCAACGATCCAGTGCACAAGATCACCATCCTGCCGCGGGGCCGGGCCTTGGGCTACACGATGGTGTTGCCCGACCAGGACAAGCACTCCCGCACCCGGTCAGAAATGCTCAACCAACTCGCCTACATGCTCGGCGGGCGGGCTGCGGAAGAACTGGTGTTTCACGACCCCACCACTGGGGCGTCCAACGACATCGAGAAGGCGACCAGTGTTGCTCGTGCAATGGTGACCCAGTTCGGCATGAGCGAACGCTTGGGCGCGATTCGCTATGGCCAAGAGCAGGGCGAAGTCTTCTTGGGCCGCGACTATGGCCACACTCGGGACTACTCCGAGCAGGTGGCCAGCGCGATCGATGAGGAAGTCCGCCGCCTGATCGAAGAGGCGCACCAAGAGGCCTACGACATCCTGGTGACCAACCGCGATGTCCTCGACCACCTCGTCTTGGAGTTGCTAGACAAAGAGACTTTGGACAAGGCCGCCGTCGGACGAATCTTTACCAACCTGCAGTTGCGTGAAGTGCGACCGGCCTGGACCGGCTCAGCGCGCCGGGCGCCGTCGGATCGCCCACCGGTCCTCACCCCGGCTGAGGTGTCTCAACTCAACGGAGATGCCCCATCCGCCAATGGCCACGGCTCAGAAAACGGAGCCGCACATGGTGCGACTGCCGATGAGAACCGTTGGGATCCGCCCAGTGACGAACAACTACGTCAGGACTAGACCAAAGCACCCCGGGAGAAGCCATGACTGAATTCGATGAAGCACGCGCCGAAGCCGCCGTGCGGGAACTTTTGTTGGCGATTGGAGAGGATCCCGATCGCGACGGGCTGCTGGAAACCCCCGGCAGAGTGGCACGGTCCTTCCAAGAGCTCACCGCCGGAATGTCCGCTGATGGTGGGGAAATCTTGGGCACCGTATTCGACATCGCCCACGATGAGATGGTCTTGGTCCGCGACATCGAGGTCTATTCGCTATGTGAGCACCATCTGGTTCCTTTTCACGGAGTCGCCCATGTCGGCTACATTCCCTCGGAGGCTGGCGGGGTCACTGGACTATCCAAACTTGCGCGGCTCGTCGATGTTCACGCCAAGCGACTGCAGGTGCAAGAGCGCATGACCACAGGCATCGCTGACGACCTCATGGACGTACTCAAAGCGCAGGGCGCGATTGTCGTCGTTGATTGTGAGCATCTGTGCATGGCCATGCGCGGTGTCCGCAAACCAGGGACGCGAACTGTGACGAGCGCCGTCCGTGGCCAGTTGCGGGATTCAGCTACCCGGGCTGAGGCCATGTCGCTCATCCTCGGTTCCTAGGGCGGAGCCGGAACGGTGCAGGCCGTCAGTCCACAACCCGGACCGCTGGGGCTGCCAACTTCGCTTCGTAGGCCCGGACGCTGTCTGGTGATCGGCATCGTCAACGTCACGCCTGATTCCTTCAGCGATGGTGGTCGCTGGGCGGACCCCGCGGCTGCGGTGGCCCGCGGGCGTGAACTTGTGTCCGCAGGTGCGGATCTCATCGACGTTGGAGGGGAGTCGACCCGGCCCGGGGCGCGGCGCGTAGATTCGGCCACTGAATCGGATCGAGTCCTCCCGGTCGTGACCGAACTAGTTGCCGCTGGCATTCCGGTGAGCATCGATACGATGCGAGCGAGCACAGCGGTGGCAGCGGTAGCGGCGGGTGCTTGCCTGGTCAACGACGTCTCGGGTGGTCTGGCCGATCCGGAGATGTTGGCGGCGGTGGCGCAGACCCCGGCTGGCTACATCGCTATGCATTGGCGCGCGCATTCCGATCAGATGGACCGCTGGGCGAATTACACCGAAGACGTGGTCGCCGACGTCAGTGCTGAACTTGCCGATCGAGTAGCTGCAGCGCGGGCCGCAGGTATTTCCGCCGATCGGATTGCTATCGACCCAGGCCTCGGCTTCGCTAAAGAGCCAGCCCACAATTGGGCGCTGCTGCGTGGACTGCCCCGATTGCGTGAGTTGGGCTATCCCGTTCTTGTCGGTGCCAGTCGTAAGCGCTTCCTGGGGGAGCTATTGGCCGACGGCGCACAGCAACGCCCTATGGCACAACGAGACGCCGCAACAGATGCGATCAGTGCGCTGGCTGCTGCCGAAGGTGCCTGGGCGGTGCGGGTGCACGATGTTCGGGGTAGCGCAGATGCAGTACGAGTAGTTGCGGCCCTAGCGCAGGAGGATGACTAATGCACGATCTGATTACGCTGACCGGTCTGGCGGCTACCGGATATCACGGTGTCTTGCCGGAAGAGCGGCGCAACGGCCAGACCTTCAAGGTTGACGTGGAAATGCGAACGGATATCCGTCCGGCCGCCGCGGCAGATGATTTGGCACTGACCATCGACTATTCGAAAGTCGCCGCCGCGGTCATTGCGATCATCGAGGGCGATCCAGTCGACTTGATCGAAACGCTCGCCGAGCGATTGGCAGCGAAATGTCTGACCTTCCCCGGAGTAGCGGGGGTGCGCATCGTCGTACATAAGCCGCAAGCGCCAGTCGGCGTTCCCTTCGGTGACGTTACCGTGACCGTTGAGCGTGACCAGTGAGAGCAGCCCTGGGCTTGGGTGCCAATCTCGGTGACCCGCGAGTGGCACTCACCATTGCGGTGGCGCACATCATGGCGGACTCGTGGGTGGTGCGGTTACAACGATCAAGTTTCTACGACACCACGCCCGTCGGCGGACCCGAGCAACCGGACTACCTGAATGCCGTGGTTGTTGTCGACCTGCAAACTGGCCATCCGGCTGAAGCGGCGGCCGAGCATCTGCTGGCATTGGCACACCGAATTGAGGAGGACCTTCATCGGGTTCGTGATGTGAGGTGGGGCCCGCGGACGGTGGACGTTGACGTCCTCGCGGTAGCGGGGCTGGTCACAACCGACCCCAGGCTCACCGTGCCGCACCCTCGGGCAACCGAGCGAGCCTTCGTCCTCATCCCTTGGGCAGAGATCGATCCTGATTTCGTCATTCCCGGGGTGGGCACTGTTGCTACAGCACTTGCCGCGCTGTCCGATCGTGACAAGAACGACGTGAGGCCAGCGGTCGCGGACCGTTGAATTGATCACGGCAGCGCTAGGGTGGGACTGTGACGCCGACCAAACTCCGAGTCTTGATCGCTGTCGCCGCGATTGCGGCAGTCGTAGCGTGGTGTATCGCTGCGCTCGTCGACTCATTCGCTGGTCGATACTTGCCGTTGCCCGCCACAGCAGCTGGTGCCCTTTGGTTGATGGCGATTGCCTTGGGAATGTGGGGATGGATCGTTCGACCGCGGTTGTTGTGTCGCCCCGGAGCGGAACCACTGCCTGCTGTCGTCGCTGCCCGGACGGCAGCCCTGGCGTTGGCAGGATCACGAGTGGGTGCCGGGGCGGTGGGCTTCTATCTGGGGGTGGGAGTGTTCCTGCTGCCGGACTCTCAGGTGGCAGCGGCCCGATCAGGTCTGCTGGTGTGTGCATTCAGCGCCCTGGGTGGGGCCGCTTTGGTGGCAGTTTCGCTCTGGCTGGAAAGTGTGTGTCGACTGCCGGCAGATGATGGGTCCGCAGACGAGGAAGATTCCGAAACCGGAATGGATGGGCTGGCCCGCGACGTCCAGCGGAGTAGGCCTAGGCTGGACTAATGACCGATCAACTAGCGGATCTGCCGTTCGATGAAGTTAAGCACCAGGCAATCGAGTTGGCGGAGAAGCGCCACGACGTCGGTTTCTTCTTCGATCTGATCAAACACACCCCCGCCGTAGCTGCGACTGCCGATGAGGGTGGCTCGCTGGGTGAATTCTCAGGAACTATCACTGAGCTGGTGGAGGCGGCCCGGGAACTGTTTGGCTCCGGAGACTTGGGTGAGTTGGAACCGCTGTTTCGGGCTCGGTTTGAAGACTATCTGCGCCAACACGGTCACGGCTAGCCAGTAGGTGACCAGTCGACCCGACTAGCTGGCACGCTCACTGCGTAGCAGTTTTCTGATTGATTCCAGGGTGAGGACGCGATCACCGGAGTTATTGTCACCGGGAACTCGGATCCGACCGTCAGGTGATGCCAAGATTGCGATGGTCGCTTGCCGAAGTGTCGCTTCAGGCTCGATCATCGGAGCGGCCCTATCGGCAATGTCCGCTGCTGGCAGTCGGTCGTCATCGACTCCGGTGACGCCCATCAGTTTGATTAGGCGATCCGCACCGAAGAAATCCGCCACGAAGTCATCGACTGGATGAGCGAGAATGTCGGCTGGTGAGTCGTACTGGGCCAGGATTCCCCCCTCCCGCAGTACAGCTATTCGATCACCGAGTCGTACCGCCTCGTCAATATCGTGGGTGACGATGACGACGGTCGTACCGAGTTCCTGCTGCAGGGCGTGAAATTCGGTTTGCAGTTTTTCGCGCGCGATGGGATCGACCGCCCCAAAAGGTTCGTCCATCAGCAGAACTGGTGGATCCGCGGCCAGTGCTCGGGCAACTCCCACCCGTTGCCGTTGCCCGCCAGAGAGCTGGCTGGGGTAGCGGTCGCCGTACTCAGCTGGATCCAAACCGACCAAGGCGAGCATCTCATCTGCTCGAGTAGCGATCCGCTCCTTGTCCCAGCCCAACAGTCGGCAAACGGTGCCAACATTTCGTCGCACGGTGTAGTGCGGGAACAAGCCAACGGCTTGAATCACGTAGCCGATCTTGCGTCGCAGCAGCTTCACGTCTGCTTCACGGATGTCCTCACCGTCGATGCGAATGGTGCCGCTAGTGGGCTCAATGAGTCGGTTGATCATCCGCATGGTGGTCGTCTTGCCGCAACCGGACGGTCCTACCAGCGCGCAGACTTCGCCACGTCCGACCGTGAGATCCAGATTGTCCACCGCTAACGTTCCATCTGGATATTGCTTTCGCAGTTGAGACAGGATGATTGCGGGATTTTCGCTAGTGTTCATGAGATGAAGCCTCTGGCCACAGTCGAAGAGGCGCCCAACCCTTGGTTTTCCTGGGACTACGTCGTTGAGAACTATGAATTGCTGCTTGACGCTGGTCGGCAGCACATCTTTCTGACGGTCTCTTCGGTACTGCTTGCTTTGGTTGTTGCCTTCCCGCTCGCTTTCTTGGTCCGACGCTATCGGAATCTGACCGGTCCTGTCTTGGGGCTGTCCGGTCTGCTTTACACCATTCCTTCGTTGGCGCTCATCTCGCTGCTGTGGCCAATCTTCGGCCTGACGCCGTGGACGGTGATTCTGGCTCTCGCGGTCTACGCGCTACTCGTCGTGTTGCGTAACACCGTGGTGGGACTCGATGCGGTACCCGAGAGCGCAGTAGATGCTGCCCGCGGTATGGGAATGGATGACCGTCAGTTGCTCACCCGAGTGCAGGTGCCGCTGGCGGTACCAACAATTTTGGCTGGGGTCAGGATCGCCACCGTATCCACAGTGGGAATGGTGACCATTGGCGCGTTGGTAGGTTACGGCGGATTTGGCACCTTGATCTTGTCGGGATTCCAGGCGAATTTTTACCATGCCCAAATCATGACCGCCACGATTGCCTGCGTGCTGTTGGCGCTGATTTTCGAGCTGTTGCTGACGCTAGTTGAGCGACTATTGGCGCCGTGGTCGAAATTGGAGTGGGCCGAATGAGCGTCTGGGAGTGGTTCACCGATCCGGCAAACTGGACCGGGGACAACGGGATTCCGATCCGAACCTGGGAACAGATCGTGATCAGTTTCTGGGCGATGATGATCGCGCTGATCGTGGCCATGCCGATTGCGCTCTATCTGGGGCACAAGCGGAAGGGAATCTTGCTGGCAACAAATGTTGGCAATATCGGCCGAGCAATCCCGACGCTGGGCTTGCTCACGATCTTGGCGTCAATCCCGGAAATCGGCATCGGCAACCTTGCGGCGATCTTGGCGCTGGCGCTCTTTGCGATCCCACCGTTGCTCACCAACACCTTTGCCGGTATGGCTGCCGTAGACGACAAGGTTATCGACGCAGCCCATGGGATGGGTATGGGAACAGGTCGAATTCTGACGCGGGTGGAACTGCCGCTGGCGTTGCCGCTGATTGCCGCCGGCGTCAGAACTGCAACGGTGCAGGTGATTGCGACGGCATCGCTAGCCGCATTGGTCGGTGGCGGTGGCTTGGGTCGCTACGTCGTGGACGGCTATGCCCTGCAGGACAATACCTTGATTGTGGCTGGTGCCATTCTGACTGCGGCAGTCGCCATGGTGGCGGAATTGATCTTGGCTTTCCTGCAGAAGCGGGTGACTCCCAAGGGTTTGCGCGAACAGTCGCTCGCCGAAGAAGAGGCCGCCGAAATTCCCACCCCAGCCCCTGCTTCCCCGTAAGCGCGTGCTGGCATGAGATCGCTGTGATTGGATGAGATTATGGGTCTGAGCGGGCACACCAGCAGCCAGCGCCGCGGCCGTCGCGCGTCCAGACTCTGGCTGCTGATGTTGTTGGCTGGCGCGGTGGTCCTCGCTGGTTGTGCGTCGACCGATGACGACGGCAACGCTGACGAACCGGCACCTGCCGACACTGTGATCATTGCCACGACGAACTTCACCGAGTCGCGGATCATTGCTTCGCTGTATTCCCAAGTCCTAGAAGCTAATGGTGTACCCACCCAAATCAAGGAACTCACGACACGTGAAGTGATCGTGCCAGCTTTGGAGAAGAATGAAATCCAGTTGACTCCGGAATATCTGGGCAGCCTCACCGAGTTCCTGAATAAGCAAGAGAATGGCACTGGGGCCGCTCAGTTGGCTAGTGACGACACCGCGAAGACCTTCAAGAAAGGTGAGCGGCTCGCTCGTAACCGCAGTATCGAACTATTGCCCCCGTCACCTGCTCAAGATCAAAACGCTTTCGCGGTGACTCGGGAGTTCGCCGCGGAGCATGATCTGAAAACGATGAGTGAGCTCGGCGAGTACTCACAGCAGTCACCCATCATTCTGGGCGGTGGTCCGGAATGCCCAGAGCGGCCGTTTTGCCTGCCGGGCATCGAGCGTGTTTACGACGTTCGAGTGGAGAAGTTCGTGCCGCTAGATTCGGGTGGTCCACTCACTATCCAGGGATTGAAACAGGGACTCATTGAGGTGGGCATTGTGTTCTCGTCTTCGGGGGCGGTGGCGTCGGATGAGATTGTGGTCCTCGAGGACGATCAGGGACTGCAGATTGCCGAGAACATAACGCCCACGATGGCAGCTGCCGCGGTCACCGATCGGATTATTGGACCGATCAATGAGTTATCGGCAGCCATGACGACCGAAGATCTGCAAATGCTGAACGCGGAGGTGGAACTAGGCCGACGTCCGGTCGAGGCGGTCGCGACAGAGTTCCTGCGACAGTCAGGTTTGATCGACAGTTAGGCTGATCTGAGTCGGTCCGAAGGGAAAGAGTCAGTGATCTCTGGGATTTTGCGGCGGTTGTTGCCCGCAGTCACGGTGATGTTGTGCGCGTCACTGGCACTGACTGCTGCGGGATGTTCCGTTAGCGATCCGGAGCCAACACCCTCGCCGGAACCGACCGTGTCGGATGAGGTCGTCGTTGCCTCGTACGGGCCTGGGGTGCCCGAAGTCATTGCAGCGCTGTACGTCGCCAGCCTCAATGCCAGTGGAATCCCGGCAAAAGGACTACCGCCGCAGGACCTCACAGCTGCCGTCGCAGCCATTCAGTCTGGTGAGGCGGATCTGTTGGCTGCTCCGGCCAGTCAACTGACCGCAGCGGTTCTCGCCACCGACGTGACCGTGACGCCGTCACCTAGCCCTTCGCCGACGGTGGCGGAATCACGCAGTCTCGATGATGAAGTGACGAAGTTGCAGACAGCACTGACGTCCGACGGTATCTCCGTGCTGGCACCAGCGGCTGCGGTAGATGGTGTGATGTTCGTGATGCGACGTGGCCGGGCCGGGGCAGACGACATTACGAACCTCAGCGATTTGGCCCGCAGCAGTGAAACTGATCCAGTGGTGCTGGCCGCCCCAACCGGGTGCGCGGATGAGTACACCTGTCTGGGAGTACTTACTGATGGATACGAAGTAGCGATCGATGAGGTCCTTGTCACGCCATGGGAGCAGGTGCCGAACGCATTGCTGGATCGCACGGCTGCGGTTGGCCAGTTGGACACGGTAGCCGACGACATTGTGGGTCTGCGCGTACTCGCGGACGATAGTTCTTTATTGCCGCCGGAGAACCTCGTCCCGCTGCTGACCGAGACTAAGGCAGCGGCCCAGGGTCCGGTGGACCGCGTACAAGCGGAAATCACCACTGCGGATCTTCGAGAGTTTGCTGGTGATCTAGCCACTGGTCAGGATCCGAATCAGATCGCGGATTCTTGGATCACCTTGCGATTCGGCGGCTAGCCACAACCCCCGCGCCGCCGACAGAGGTGGCCTCGGTCACCCGCCTACGCACCGCCGATATGGCTTGCTGGGGGACTGTTCTATGGTTCCGGAGTCCGATTCTGATGTGGGAAAAGGTCGGGGCAACGGCGATGAGTAGTAGAACTAGTGATGCCCGTGGTGGGGTCTCCAATGAGTCAGTTCGGCAGCTTTTCCTGCCATCTGGGCGAGACATAACCAACCGAGAAAAGCGTCCTCGGCGCCGACTTTGGCGGGGCGGAATTTCCGGGCGATCCCGTCGTTGGCTGTGGTGGGGCGGCCTCGTAGTGGCCGGCGAATGCCGATGAACTTTTCCCGGTGAAGCCGGCGAGCAAGGATGAGTCATTCACACGGTTCTTCCCGGAGAACGACTCATGATTCGGCATGTGTTTGTGTGTCTGGTCGCGGTGTCGCTGTGGTTCGGGGTTTTGGCCAACCCGGCCTGGTCTGACTTAGACAGTTGGGGCGGCGTTGCCCAGGCGAGTAAAGAAAATGCACTTGCAGTGTCTATGAGTGAGGACTGGATCGATCCACCACCACCGCCTAAGTCGGCGCCACAGCCGACCCCAGATCCCACCGCCAGTGCACCCGTTTCGCCAGCGCCTATCAGTCCATCGATTGAACCGCAGCCCCAGCCTGATGGCGCCTTGACGACGCCCCCGCAACTGTCGCTCTCACCGCCGGAGTCGCTGGCTGCCAGCGAACCGGAGCCAGCGCCGCGACTGCGACTGTTACGGACCCCGTTACGTCCGTATCGGACGCTGCCGTCACCGGCTGGACTGTCTGGTCGGTTCTGGCGAACGCCACTGCGTCCGGGGTAGGCGCTAGCCTAAAGACATGAGCGCTGGCGCAGAAAATCCTTTCGTACCACCTGGCGAAGCTTGGCAGCCGATCTCCCCCAAACTGACCCGGGTAAGGCGACTAGTCATGGTGTTCTGGCTGGTGGTTTTGGTGGGCGTCGCTGCAGTAGCGCTCGCAGTCAGCGGAGTTCCGCTCTGGAGCGGAGTAGTGGTGCTGGTTGCGCTGATCCTGCTGGTCTGGCTGTGGTGGTTGATTGGGCGGCAGGTGAAGGCGTACGGGTACGTGGAGCGCGAAGAGGATCTGCTCGTTCGTTCCGGAATCTTGTTTCGCCGAATGGTCATCGTCCCTTACGGTCGCATGCAGCTAGTAGATCTCGTCGCGGGTCCTATCGACCGGATGGCCGGACTTTCCACGGTGCAGCTCCACACCGCAGCTGCCGCTACCGATGCCAAGATTCCTGGGTTGCCGCCGGAAAACGCCGGGGCGCTCCGCGATCGATTGGCTGCCCGTGGTGAGGAGAGGTCAGCCGGGATATGAGCCAGGTCGAGACGGGTGCGGGGCTGGGAGCTACTGAGCCGAGACGTACCCACAAACTCACCCCCCTGGTTACCGGGGCACGATTTTTGCCGTTCGCGTTGTTTGTGGGCTTCATCACTATTGGCCAAAACACCGCAGGTGAAGGACTGTTTGTGGCCCTGGCAATCACCATTGGGGTGGTGGTGCTGATCGCATTGCTTATCGCCGGGTTTGCTTACGTGTCCTGGCGACGGTTGACGTTTTGGTTCGACGAGCAGGGAGACTTACGGGTCGCTTCCGGTGTGCTGACGCGAACCGAACGGCGGTTGCAACTATCGCGATTGCAAGGGGTGGACGTGGTCCAGCCCTTTATCCCCAGATTGTTTGGTCTGTCGCAGGTGACTGTGGAGGTCGCAGGAACTGGCGACTCTCGCGCCCAGATTCAATACCTCGGAAATGAGGATGCGCAGAACCTGCGTAACTCCGTTATCGCTCGTGCAGCGGGTCTGCATCCCGACGCCGGAGAAGCGCCACAACAAGCGCTGGTGGAGGTCCCCACCAAAGACTTGTTGGTATCGCTGCTGCTGCGCGGTGTCACAGTCGTGCTGTTTTTGGCAACGCTGTTGGTCGTGGTGGTCACCTGGTTCGCCACTGGCCCGGCCGGTCTGTTTTGGCTGCTCCTGGGTGGTGTGCCGTTGATCGCGGTGGCTTCCGAATACCTTGGGTTCCACGGCTTCACTGTGGCTAAGTCACCTGACGGGTTGCGGACTCGATCCGGACTCTTGCAGGTGCAGGCGCAAACGGTTCCACCGGGTCGACTGCAATCGGTGGAATTCGTGCAGTCCTGGCTCTGGCGTTCGCGGGACTGGGTACGGGTGCGAATCACCGTTGCCGGAATGGAGTCGGACAGCGATCAACAGCAGGGTGCCAATACGTTCAAGCAGGTACTGCTTCCCGTCGCGCCCTACGACGTTGCAGTTGCGGTTGTCAATGAGATTCTTCCCGGCGTGGACGCGCGCAAGACGCCGCTGCATCCGGCGCCCAAGCAGGCAAAGTGGCGCGCTCCGATTCAACACCGCCGGTTGGGGGTTGGTTGGGATGATCGGGTGCTGGTGACCTCGCGGGGGCGCTTTGTCTGGCATCTGGCGGTGGCCCCCCACGCTCGCACGCAATCGGTGCGGGTGACCCAGGGGCCGTGGCAGCGGCGACTGGGACTAGCGACCATGCACCTCGATTCACCACCGGGACCGGTGGAGGTGGTGGCACTCTACCGAGATGCCGCCGAGGCACGGGCCCTCGCAGATGCGCAAAATCAGCGAGCACAGCAGGCGTTGCAATCGGATCCGGCCGGGCGCTGGATGCAACAGCGAGATGAGAAGTCGTGACCAGTGAGGCTGCTCGCCTCAACGTGGGCGTCATCGGACCTGGTCGGGCTGGCTCGGTGCTGGCGGCGGCACTCGCTGGCGCAGGGCATCACGTCGTGGCGGCTTATGCCGTTTCCGACGACTCCAAGCAGCGAGCCGCCGACCTCTTGCCTGATGCAGTGCTACTCGGGATTGAGCATGTTTTCGAAAGGTCTGACCTGGTGTTGCTGACGGTTCCGGACGACACCTTGCCGTCACTGGCAGCAGCGATCGCCGAGAACGATTGGTGTCGACCAGGACAGTTCGTCGTGCATAGTTCCGGTCGCTACGGGATAGCTGTGTTGGCGCCACTGGCAGCCAAAGGCGCCATACCGCTGGCTTTGCATCCAGTCATGACCCTCAATGGCAGCAGCATGGATCTCGAGCGGTTAGCTGGTTGCCCGTTCGGTGTGACCGCTACGGAGGAGTTGCTACCGGTCGCTGCTGCTCTCGTGGTGGAGATGGGCGGCGAACCGATGTACGTCGCCGAAGATCGACGAGTGCAGTATCACGCGGCTATGGCCCACGGTGCCAACCATTTGGTGACGCTCATCGCTGATGCGATGGACCTATTGGCTGGTACCGGTGTCGAACAACCCGACAGGTTCTTGGCCCCACTGCTGAGCGCAGCATTAGACAATTCACTGCGATTCGGTGATCGGGCGCTCACTGGCCCGGTTTCCCGCGGCGATGCGGCCACGTTGGCTAGCCATCTAGCGGTACTCAGCGAGGAATCGCCCGAGGTTGCGGTGGCCTATCGAGTTATGGCCCGCCGGACCGCTGACCGCGCGGTGGCCGCTGGTCTGTTGGACCCGGTAAGCGCCGCCGAAGTAATCGCTGCGCTCGGCGAGTAACCCGTGGTGGGCGCGGTACCTGGTAGTTGCGGCATGCTTGGGCTATGGCTCCGGAAGTGATTGAAACTGTCGCTCAACTGCGGCAGTGGCCCGCGCATCCGCGTCGTGCTGTCGTGATGACTATGGGAGCTCTGCATGAGGGCCACCGACAGTTGATGAGGTCAGCGCGGGAATGGGCTGGGCCGGAAGGTCAGGTCTTGGTCACCATCTTCGTGAATCCGCTTCAGTTCGGTGAGGGTGAGGACTTCGAACGCTATCCCCGGACCTGGGAAGCGGACTTGGCGGTGTGTCAAGAGGAAGGGGTGGCTGCGGTCTTTGCCCCGCTGGCTGACGATGTCTACGGAGCCGGACGGGAGATCACCGTGGATCCTGGACCGCTCGGTGAGGAGTTGGAGGGCGCCAGTCGACCCGGACATTTTCGGGGAGTGCTGACGGTAGTAGCCAAGATTTTGCTGTTGGCCCACCCACAGGCGGCCTTCTTTGGTGAAAAGGACTATCAGCAGTTTGTGCTCATCCGGCGGATGACCGAACAGCTGCAGTTACCTTTTGAGGTGAGGTCGGTACCAACGGTTCGCGAAGAGGATGGGTTGGCGCGCTCGAGTCGCAATCGCTACCTGGATCCGCAGCAGCGGCAGGCCGCAGTGGCCATCTCGGCGGCACTTGCGACTGGAGCGGCACATGCGCGCGATGGCGCAACTGCGGCGCTCGCAGCTGCCCGGCAAGTGCTTGCCAGTGAGGCCTCGCTAGTGATCGATTATCTCGTTGTTCGGGACCCAGAGTTGGGTGCAGTCCCCGACGTTGGCTCGGCCCGAATGCTGATTGCTGCGTACCTCGGTGAGACCCGGTTGATTGACAACATCGCAATCAGTTTGGGGCAGTCGTGACTGGCATTGGCGATCGCTTGACCACGCCGGAGCCCGGGTGGTGGGAAAGCGCTGACGTGGTGATTGTCGGCTCGGGTATTGCTGGATTGACGCTGGCGCTCTCACTGCGGCAATCCGGACTTCGAGTACAGGTCGTCACCAAAGGTCGAGTCGATGAGGGCTCAACCCAATGGGCGCAAGGTGGTATCGCAGCAGCGTTAGACGATGACGATTCCCCACAGGAACACTTGCAGGACACTCTGGTCGCTGGCGCCGGACTCTGCGATGAACAGGCAGTGCGCGTCCTTGCCGAGCAGGGGCCGGACGCGGTTCGCGGTCTGGCCGCGCTCGGTACTCGATTCGATCGCGAGGCAGGGGGGGAACTATCCCTGACCAGGGAAGGTGGTCACCTACGAGATCGCATTGCCCATGCTGGCGGAGACGCGACCGGACGAGAGATTTCCCGGGCGCTGGTGGCCGCAGTGCGACGAGATGACGGGATCAGGCTCTACGAACGAGCGTTGGCGCTGGACCTGCTGCTGGATGATCGTGGCGCGGTGCAGGGGGTTAGCCTGCACGTGATCGGCCAAGGACAGCGAGACGGTGTTGGCGCAGTCGCTGCACCTGCGGTGGTCCTAGCGACCGGAGGGCTAGGGCAGGTGTTTGAGGCCAGCACCAATCCGCTGGTTGCTACCGGTGATGGTGTAGCCATGGCAGCCCGAGCCGGCGCGGTGCTGGCAGATCTAGAGTTCATTCAGTTTCACCCGACCGTATTGTGGCAAGGGCCGGGAGCGAAAGGGCAACAGCCGTTGATCTCTGAAGCCGTGCGTGGTGAGGGTGCAGTATTGCTCGATCCAGCCGGTCGGCAGTTGATGACCGGTATCCATCCGCTAGGAGATCTGGCTCCGCGGGACGTGGTAGCGAAGACGCTCATGAAGGCCATGCGATCGACTGGGGCACCACACGCATGGCTGGATGGCCGGAAGTTGGGCGAAGGCACGTGGCGACGACGTTTTCCGACGATCTTGCAGCGCTGCCGTGACATGGAAATCGATCCGGTGCAGCAGTTGATTCCAGTCGTGCCAGCGCAGCACTACGCCAGTGGTGGTGTCCGGGTGGACTTGGCTGGTCGGGCATCGATTCGTGGGCTCTTTGCCTGCGGCGAAGTGGCCTGCACCGGAGTGCATGGCGCCAATCGATTGGCGTCGAACTCGCTGCTTGAGGGATTGGTTTTTGCGGAACGCATTGCCGAGGTACTGCAGGCAGGTCTACCACCGCAACGAGACCCCATAGTGCGGACCGGCTCGCTGGGTGTGATCAGCAACGCTTCCCGACCACTGCTGCAACGCGCCATGTCGGAGGGTGCCGGGGTGCTCCGTACCGCCGATTCGCTGAAAGTTGCAGCAGCAGCTGTAGCTGAGCTACCGGCAGACTTCCCCGGTGAACCAGGTACCGCTGACTGGGAGGTGGCCAATCTGGCTGTGGTTGCCAGTGCGATCGCCCAACTAGCGCTGCTTCGGACCGAGACTCGCGGCTCGCATTGGCGTGATGACTTCCCCGCGGTGGATGACGAACATTGGCGACTGCATCTCGCCACCCAACTTGTTGATGGTGAGTGGCTGACCCGGCAGACACCCTGTCAGACACCACGATGGGAGACTTGGGCATGACTGATTGGCAGCCAATCTCCGCTGAATCGGCGGCTGGGCTGGAGCAGGCGGGGCTGTCGCCAGCGGCAGTCGCGGAACTAGTGGCGAACACCCTGACCGAAGACCTCGACGGCGGCGTCGACGTCACCACTGTGGCGACTGTGCCGAAAGAGCAGCGGGCCACCCTGGATCTGGTGGCGCGAGGCTCCGGGGTCGTAGCCGGCGCCGTGGTAGCCAGAGTCGTTTTCGATCTCGTGGCTGGTGCAGCGGCGGCGATCGAGGTGACCACTCCCGATGGCAATCCAGTAGCACCTGGGGATCGAATCTTGCGCGTCACCGGCCCAACGCGCGGACTGTTACTCGCGGAACGCACCTCGCTCAATGTGCTGTGCCACCTGTCTGGCGTAGCCACCGCTACCCAGGAATGGGTGGCAGCAATCGGTGATACTGGCGCGGTGGTCCGGGATACCCGCAAGACCACACCGGGAATGCGACAGCTGGAAAAGTACGCCGTGCGGTGTGGTGGTGGCCAGAACCATCGGATGTCGCTGTCAGATGCGGCGTTGGTCAAGGACAATCACGTTCTGGCTGCTGGTGGCGTGGCGGCGGCATTTGCAGCAGTCCGAGAGCGGTTCCCCGGCTTAGCGGTGGAGGTCGAGGTTGACTCGCTCGATCAACTGACCGAGGTGCTGGCTGCCGGCGTGGACCTGGTGCTGCTGGACAACTTCACTCCGGAGCAGATGCGGCTTGCAGTCAGGATCACCGCAGGTCGAGCCCGCCTCGAAGCATCAGGTGGGCTCACGGTGGCGGCTGCTGCCGAGGTCGCCGCTACTGGCGTGGACTACATCGCAGTCGGGGCATTGACACACTCGTCTCCGATTCTGGATATTGGGGCGGATCTGACGATGACCACCGGAGAGGACTGATCGTGCTACTCGCTATTGATGTGGGGAATACCAACACCGTGATTGGCTCCTTCCTAGGTGCTGAGCTCAGTGACTCTTGGCGGATTCCCACCGACAGCCGCACGACGGCAGATCAGATGATGCTGACCTACCGGGGCCTGCTGGAGGATCAGCCAGAACTAACTGGTTTGGCGCTGTGTGCGTCGGTACCGGCCGTGCTGCATGAGATGCGACTGATGTTCCAGCGCTACTTTCCCGACGTTCCGCGAGTGATTGTTGAGCCGGGCACTAAGACCGGGGTATCGGTTAAGACTGATAATCCGCGAGAGGTCGGAGCGGATCGAATCGTCAATACGCTGGCTGCTTTCCACCGCTACGGCGGCCCAGCGATCGTGGTGGACTTCGGGACTTCCACCAACCTCGACGTGGTGTCGGAAACGGGTGACTTCCTTGGTGGTGCGTTAGCGCCGGGAATTCAGATTTCCCTTGATGCGCTAGCGCAACGAGCCGCCCAGTTGCGCAAGGTGGAGCTCATTCGGCCGCGCTCAGCGATTGGTCGCAATACGGTGGAGGCGCTGCAATCTGGTGCGCTGTATGGCTTTGCCGGTCAGGTTGATGGTCTGGTGCGACGTATCACCGAGGAACTGGGCGAGGCGGAGGCGGTGGTGGCAACCGGAGGCTTGGCAGAGATCGTCGTAGCCGAATCCGACACCATCACTCACCATGATCCACACCTCACACTGCATGGCCTGAAATACGTCTTCGACCGCAACCTCTAACCTAGGTCGAGTGAGCAACGAAGCGCAGGACCTGTCAGAGCAACAGCAGATTCGGCTAGCGAAGCGCGACCGGATTCTGGCCGAGGGGCGGCAGGCCTACCCGGTGGCGGTCCCGATCAGTCACACCATCGAGCAGGTACGCCAGGAACACCCAGACGTTCCCGCTGGCGAGATGACCGGCGCGCAAGTGGCAGTGGCTGGCCGACTGCTATTCGTGCGCAATACCGGCAAACTATGCTTCGCTTCACTGCGCTCCGGCGCAGGCACCGCCATCCAGGCGATGCTCAGCCTGGATCGGGTCGGGGAAGAGTCGCTGGCTCGCTGGAAAGACGAGGTGGACCTCGGCGATCAGATTTGGGTCCGGGGCGAGGTTGGCGCCTCCCGCCGCGGGGAGCTGAGTATCTTCGCCGAGGAGTGGGGCTTTGCCGCCAAGTCATTGCGCCCGCTGCCGGTGGCGCACAAGGAGATGAGTGAGGAAGCGCGCGTACGGCAGCGCTACGTAGATCTCATCATGCGACCGGAGGCTCGGCAAACCGCCCGAGATCGGATCACTGCGCTGGCTAGTTTGCGGGAATCGCTAGCCAAACGGGACTTTTTGGAAGTGGAGACCCCGATCCTGCAGACGTTGCAGGGAGGCGCCACTGCGAAGCCATTCACGACGCATATGAACGCCTACAACATGGACTTATTCTTGCGAATCGCCCCGGAGTTGTTCCTCAAGCGCTGCGTGGTGGGTGGCATCGAGCGAGTCTTCGAGATCAATCGCAACTTTCGCAATGAGGGAGCGGACTCCACTCACTCGCCAGAGTTCGGCATGCTGGAGTACTACCAGGCATATTCGGACTACCGTGAGGCTGCCCGGCTAACTCGCGAGCTCATCCAAGAGGCCGCACAGGCAGTGTGCGGCACACTCCAGGTGGAGCATGTCGACGGTTCTGTGCATGATCTCGCAGGCGAATGGACCACGATTTCGCTGTATCCCGCGGTATCAGAAGCAGTCGGTCGGGAGGTCACGCCGCGAACCGCGCGGACTGAGTTGGAGCAGTTGTGCGCCGAGGCTGGGATCGACGTGAACCCCGCCTGGCTCGCAGGTCGGTTGGTAGAGGAGTTACTCGAGCACTACGTAACCCCGAGGTTCACGGGACCCACTTTCGTGTTCGACTATCCGGTTGACACTTCGCCGTTGGTTCGGGACCACCGGGAAACCGAAGGACTCGTCGAGAAATGGGATCTATACGTCGATGGTTTTGAGTTAGCTACCGGCTATTCGGAACTTGTGGATCCAGTCATTCAACGGGAGCGGCTGCAGGAGCAGGCCGCTCGCGCTGCGATTGACGATGAGGCAATGCCGTTGGACGAGGATTTTCTGGCCGCACTGGAACATGGCATGCCGCCTTCAGCGGGTGTCGGTATGGGAATTGATCGGTTGCTGATGGCGCTGACGGGTTTGGGGATTCGGGAGACCATCCTCTTCCCGTTGGTGAAGCCGTTGTCATGACTGGCGCTCATGGCCAGGTCGTCGTCAGGCCGGCTCGGACCAGCGATATCTTCCAGATTCGGGAACTCGTCAGTCACTATTCACCAGATCGCCGACTCTTGGCCAAGGAGAACGTCACGCTCTACGAGGATGTGCAGGAGTTTGTTGTAGCCGAACAGGGTGACCTGATCGTTGGCTGTGGCGCCCTGCATGTCATGTGGGATGACCTTGCGGAGGTTCGAACAATTGCGGTGCGACCGGACCTGCTTCGCCACGGAATTGGTGGTGTGGTGCTGCGGGAGCTCGTGGCCCATGCCGAGCAGTTAGGGGTCCGTCGAGTCTTTTGCCTGACGTTTGAAGTCGACTTCTTTCGCGCTCACGGATTCGAGGAACTCCATGGGCCAGGAGTGCAGCCGGATGTCTTCGCCGAATTACTGAAATCCGGCGATGAAGGGATCGCTGAGTTTTTGGATCTGGAACGAGTGAAGCCCAATACGTTGGGTAATCAGCGGATGATTCTTCGATTGTCCTGACCGACAGTTGTCATGCCAGCGAACAAGTCGGGTGAGGACAAACTGGCAAAGGAATCAGTCAATCTTCCCGATATTCCTCGACAAATACATTCTTTTGCATCGACCCTAATTGGCTGCTTTACTCAAATGTCCGTTCCTGCGTTTTGGAGTATTTGTGGCCCGCCGAGTGGAAATAGTCCTAGAAGATGACCTTGACGGCAGTACCGCGGACGAGACGGTGATCTTCGGACTGGACGGGAAAGAGTACGAGATTGACCTGTCTGCAACTCATGTCAAGCAACTTCGGGAGGCGCTAGCACCATTTGTCAGTAGTGCTCGGCGCCGGCCGGGGAAGAGGCGCAGCAGCCAGACCGCTGGTAGTTCAGCAGGTGCAGTGCGTGCATGGGCTCGGGAGAATGGGGTACCAGTTAACGAACGAGGTCGGATTCCGGCCGAGGTCATGGGAAAGTACAACGCCTCGCTGGGAAATGCCTGATCGAGATAATCAGTTATCGAGAACCTGTCGATAAATATCCATAGTCTTTTGGGCTATTGCGTCCCAAGAGAATTTGGTGCGTGCTCGTTCTCGTCCGGATATTCCCATGCGAGTTCGGCGTTCCGGATCAGCGACCAATGCGTTTACTTGTGCCGCTAAATCCAACGCAAATTGATCGGGAGTTGTGGGGTCGTAATGAACGAGAACTCCACTGGCTGAGTCGACCACCTCTGGAATGCCGCCGACGTCACTAGCCACCACCGCAGTCTCACAAGCCATCGCCTCTAGATTCACGATTCCCTGTGGTTCGTAGATGGAAGGACAGGTGAAGACGGCAGCGTGGCTGTAGAACTGCAATAACTTCGGTCGAGGTAGCTGCTCTTCGATCCAGATCACTGATTCCGAGCCTCGAGTGCGTTGCAGTTCGGCAATGCTTTCGGCTACCTCGTTGCCCAGTTCGGGGGTGTCGGGCGAGGACGCGCAAACCACCAACTGGATTGCGGGATCGAAATTAGCGGCGGCTTGCAGCAGGTGCGGTAAGCCTTTCTGTCGAGTGATCCGGCCCACGAACAGCGCAAACGGGCGATCCGGGGAGACCGCGTGTTCCAGCAGCGCGCTGTTTTCACTCGTGGGTCGGTAGACCTCGGTATCGATGCCGTTGGGGATCACGTGTACCCGGTCGGGATCGATGAATGGATAGCAGTCGAGAACATCCGCCCGCATCCCGGCGCTGACCGCAACGATCGCGGCCGCCGAGCGGTACGCTTCCTGTTCGATCCACGACGAGATTCGGTAGCCCCCACCTAGTTGCTCTTCCTTCCAGGGTCGACGCGGCTCTAGCGAATGAGCGGTAACGAGGTGTGGAATGTCTTGGAGTAGTCCGATGAGGATTCCAGCACCGTTCGCGTACCAGGTGTGCGAATGGACAATGTCCAGATCACCTGCGGCCGCCGTCATCTCTAGATCAACCCCGAGAGTCTGCAGTGCGAAGTTCTGCTCATTCAGTTCCATGGGCGGTTTGAAGGCGTGCGCGTCTTGGCGTTCTGGTCCAAAGCAGGACACGTCGACTTCGCCGTAGCGAGATAGATGGAGCGCCAACTGCTGGACGTGTACTCCGGCGCCGCCGTATATCTCCGGTGTCCATTCCCGGGTCAGCAGACCGATCTTCATCTAGGAAGACTAGTAGTGGCTGACTTGCTTTGGCCTGCCGGCAGCACGGGAAGCGAGCTGGAAATCGTTGATGCGATCGATCAGGCGTCTGATGGCCGCGTAGTTTCGTTTGGTGTGTTCGAACCTGATCCGGGGCAAATCGAGATGATCGGTCTCCTCCGGCAAAGCACCACTTTGCCGGATCCGACCGTCTGCAACTAGGAAACTGAACTCCTTCTGCAGTTCCTGTAGTTGCCAGGGCCGCAACGGTTCACGCACCCGCAGCACGTATTCGTTGCCGACGTAACGAGCCGAGTGGTAGTTGGCATAGAAGCGCCGCACGTGTTCGACGGCATCCCGGGGACTGGCAGCGATGTAGGCGAGTTGCAGATCATCGGCATCCGCCAGACCCGCAGCAACAAGGCCTCGGCTCATGAAGTCTGCCCATAGTTGCCAGTAGTCGCTGTTCTCGCCGGCCACGAGCACTACGGGTGCGATAGGTGCTTTTCCGGTCTGCATCAGTGTCAGGGTCTCCAACAACTCGTCCTGAGTCCCCAAACCACCTGGGAAAGCAGCCACGGCATCACTATGGCTGAGGAAGATAAGTTTGCGGGTGAAGAAGTAGTTGAAGTGAATGAGTTTGGCGTCACCGGTGATGATGGTGTTGGCCGTGTTTTCAAAGGGCAGTCGTATCGCTAGGCCGAAGGATGCTGAACTGCCTGGACCCTCGTGGCCTGCCTTCATGATTCCATCCCCTGCCCCGGTGATTGCCAGCCAGCCGAGATTTGCCATTTCGCGCGAAAATGAGACGGCGGCGGCATAGTCGGGGTGATCGGCGGGAGTTCGGGCGGACCCAAAAATACTGATTTTCCGGGTTTGTGGGTAGCCAGCAAAGATTCGATAGGCATGCCGGATTTCCTTGAGTGATCGAGTCATAAGTTTGCGCTCGCCGACCCCGGTCTGGTCAGTGAGTGACTTCAGCGCAGTACGAATCAAATCAATCGCTAGTTGTCCCTCACGACTGTTTGGGTTAGTACCACAGGATTCGACCAACATCTCTAGGCGTGGCGTCATCGAAGGTGAATCCACTGCTCGTCGTGGCAATGGTCGCGAGTCAGATCTGGTGATCCCGGTGACAGGTTGCCGCCCCTGCGGCATATCAATTTCTGGTGTCGTCATATGTGCAGCGTCGCGTGCTCACATAAACGCCACTGGCCTAAAAAGTCAGCCGGTAGATGGTCAAGTAGTGAATTCTTGCTGCTGCGGGTTCGGCAGCGGACCGGCTTCCGCCCCGAGACGTGGCTAGGGTGATGACGTGAGCACTCGGGTATTGGGAATAGTCCTAGCGGGCGGTGAGGGCAAGCGGTTGATGCCGCTAACTGCAGACCGCGCCAAGCCAGCCGTACCGTTTGGCGGTAACTACCGGCTTGTGGACTTCGTATTGTCCAACTTCGTCAACGCTGGGATGCGGCGAATCTGCGTATTGACGCAATATAAGTCGCATTCGCTAGACCGTCACATCACTACGGCTTGGCGGATGTCCTCCTTGGTTGGCGACTATGTGACTCCGGTACCTGCCCAGCAGCGGCTGGGGCCGCGTTGGTACACCGGCAGCGCTGATGCCATCCTGCAGAGCCTGAACTTGGTCTATGACGAACAGCCCGAGTATGTGGTGGTCTTCGGCGCGGACCATGTGTACCGCATGGATCCACGACAGATGTTGCAGCAACACATTGACACCGGCGCTGGCGTGACCGTGGCCGGTATTCCGATGCCAAGGCGGGAAGCTCACCAGTTCGGTGTCATTGAGGCTGCGGAAGCAGGAACTCAGATCACTGCTTTCCTTGAGAAGCCCGCTGATCCGCCTGGGATACCTGGCAAGCCCGAACAGTCATACGTATCGATGGGGAACTACGTCTTCACCACCGAAGCACTCATCGATGCACTCAAGATCGACGCCGATGACGCCGACTCGGTCCACGATATGGGCGGGAATATCATTCCGATGCTCACCGCCGCTGGTAACGCGCATGTTTACGACTTCCATGAGAACTCGGTGCCCGGCGCGACTGACCGGGACCACGCCTACTGGCGAGACGTCGGGACACTCGATGCGTACCACGACGCTCATATGGACCTGGTGAGCGTGCATCCAGTTTTCAACCTCTACAACCGGAAGTGGCCCATTCTGAGTTCGCCACCGCCGTTGGCGCCAGCCAAGTTTGTCCAAGGCGGTACGGCTAACGAGTCCATCGTCGCGGCTGGCTCGCTGATTGCCGGGGCACACGTGCGCTCATCGGTGATCTCCCATGACGTCCAAATTCGCGAGGGTGCACTGGTAGAGGAAAGTGTGCTGTGCTCCGGGGTCCGGGTTGGCCCCAATGCAGTACTGCGACGGGTGATCCTAGATAAGAACGTGATCGTCCCAGAAGGTGCCGTCATCGGGGTTGATCTAGAGCGCGACCGAGAGTTGTACACCGTGAGCGACGGTGGGGTCGTAGTTCTTGGCAAAGGCGAACAGGTTCGCTCACTGCCCTAGGCTGCGGCTATGGCAGTTGTGCTGATTACTGGAGCATCCGGCGGGCTGGGGTTGGAACTACAGCGCGCGTTTGGCAGCGCTGGCGACGAAGTGATCGCCACCGATATCCAAAACACAGAGCAGCTATTGGATGTGCGCGACCCAGCAGCTTGTTACGCAGCGGCCAACCAATATCAACCGGATGTGTGGATCAACAACGCCGGCGTGCTCGGTGCAAGCTCCGCTGTGGAGCAGGACGATCAGCAGATAAGGCAGGTCGTCGACGTTAACCTGCTCGGTTGCGTCAATGGCACCCGCGCGGCACTAAGAATCATGCGTCCCCGGCGCTCCGGTCGAATTATTAACATTGGCTCACTGGCCTCCTGGGTTCCGGTGCCAGGGGAGGCGCTCTACGGAGCGACCAAGGCGGCAGTACTGTCCTACAGCTTGGCGCTAATGGGTGAACTGCGCGCGGCGGGTGAAACTGACGTTGGCATAAGTGTGGTGTGCCCAGACGGGATGCTGACGCCGATGCTGACGCAGATCATCGATGATCCGCACGCCGCGCTGTCGTATAGCGCCCCACATCTGGCGGAGCCGGCCCAGGTTGCAGATCGAATAGTGCAGCTAGTGCGGCGGCCAAGGCGGGTAGTGAGCGTGCCTCGCTGGCGAGGGGCGATGGTGCGTGCCTTTGCTGGGATCCCGGATTATCTGCTGTTCGCATCTAAGTACTTCGAGGCCATGGGGCGACGCCATCAAGAGCGAACGCGGCGGCAGTTGCAGTCCAAGAACTGACTTCGGGGCGCTGCTGGGCATAGCGTGGGCAGTAGTGGCGTTGGAGCAGATATGACAAACACACTCGATCTCGATGTGGGGGGCATGAGTTGTGCCTCGTGTGCCAGTCGCATCCAGAAAAAAATCAACGAGATCCCCGGAGCCGCTGGGACGGTGAACTTTGCCACGCATTCCGCGCGAGTGGATCTTGATCCCGACTCTTGTAGTCCGGATGACGTGATCGGGGTGATTGACGGGCTGGGCTACCAGGCGAAAGTCCATGTCGATGAATTCGCACCTAGCGACGCTGAGCATGCGGAACATTCCGGACATGAGGAAGCCCAGATGTCCACCATGGCAGGCCATGAACATCACATGAGTTCGGCTGCAGATCTGCGCCGGCGGCTGATACTGGCGACTCCACTCACGGTCGTGGTCGCCGTATTGGGTATGACTCCGGGCCTCCATACCCAGAGTTGGGCCGCGTGGGTTGCAGTAGTGATCTCTGCACCAGTGGTGTGGTGGAGCGGCTGGCCCATCCATAGTTCTAATGTTCGTGGGCTGCGGCATCGCTCGGTGGGTATGGACACCCTGGTATCGCTGGGAGCGGGTGTGGCGTGGTTCTGGTCGCTGTATCAGGCCATCGTCGGTGGTTCGGAGGTCTATGCCGAGGTCTCGGCGGTAGTGATCACCTTCGTTTTACTCGGTCGATGGTTGGAAGCCCGCGCTACGGATACTTCCGTTGACGCAGTTGCGGCGTTGTCCCGCCTCCAGGTTGATCGAGTTACGCTTATCGATAACGCGGGGGTTGAGCAAGAGGTGCCGTTGTCCCAGTTACGCGTAGGCCAGCACTTTGTAGTTCGACCAGGGGAGCGGGTCGCCACCGATGGGCAAGTGACATCTGGCAACACTGCGCTGGACCTCAGTTTGGTGACCGGGGAATCCCTCCCAGTCGAGGTTTCCCCTGGCTCAGATATCGTTGGCGGCTCGGTCAACGGATCGGGACGAGTAGTCGCGGTGGCCACCGCAGTGGGATCTGACACGGTATTGGCCCGCATCGCAGCGTTGGTGAAACAAGCCCAAGCGAATAAGGCACCCGTAGAACGGTTAGTGGATCGGATTGCGGGCATCTTTGTACCGGTAGTGCTGCTGCTATCGCTGCTCACGCTGGTCGGCTGGCTATTTGTAGGAACCTACGGCACCGCCTTCGCGGTGGGGGCGGCAGTGGCGGTGTTAGTTATCGCTTGTCCCTGCGCCTTGGGTTTGGCAACGCCCACAGCACTCGTAGCCGGTACGGGGCGTGGCGCCCAGTTAGGAATCCTTATTCGGGGTCCACAGGTGTTGGAGGCTGCGCAGGCAGTGCGGTCAGTGGTTTTGGACAAGACCGGGACCGTGACCACGGGTTCGCTGCAGGTCACCGAAGTGGCCGGCGGTACTGCCGAGCAGCGGCTGGCAGTAGCAGCGGTCGAGTCCTACTCGGAACATCCGATCGCGCGAGCGGTGACTGCCGCGCTGCGGGGAGATGCAACGCTGCCAGTAGTGAACGATTTTCAAGCTCGACCCGGTATTGGTGCCGAGGGTCGGGTCGATGGGAGCAGGATCGAAGTAGGCAAAGTCCACGATGATCGGACGTTGTCGATGGAACTGAACGCGGTAGTAACGAACGCTACCGAGCGAGGCAATACCCCAGTGGTTGCCAGTTTCGACGGTGAGGCAGTCATGGTGATCGAGTTAGGGGATTCGATTAAGTCGTCTAGTCAGGCGGCCATCAGCAGACTCGTGGGGCAAGGATTGACTCCGATTCTGCTCACGGGTGATCGAACCAGCACTGCTACCGCCGTGGCCGAGCAGGTAGGTATCCAGCAGGTCATCGCCGATGTGGCACCGGCGGACAAGGTAGCTGAGATTCAGCGACTACAGCAGGGCGGCACCAGTGTTGCCATGGTGGGGGATGGCATCAATGATGCCGCAGCACTAGCCCAGGCAAATCTCGGGGTGGCGATGGGCACCGGAACCGATGCGGCCCGCGAAGCGGCGGACATTACTGTCGTTAATTCTGACCTGGAGTCAGTGGCCGACGCGATCGAACTGGCGCGACGGACGTGGCGCACCATCAAGCAGAACCTGGGCTGGGCTTTCGCCTATAACCTGGCGGCGATCCCGCTAGCTATGACAGGTCGACTTTCCCCGATGATCGCCAGCGCCGCGATGGCGCTGTCCAGCGTGCTGGTAGTTACCAACTCATTGCGGCTACGACATTTCGGTTCACGGCGATCCAGCGCCGCCACCCAGTAGTAGCAACCAGTTAGGGAGTCGGGACCAGCCCACCCAGGTCATCCAGATCAAGAATTTCGTCCTTGGCCGGCGGCTTCACGTTCACCTCGACACCAAAGTTGGAGAACTCAATGACTGAGGTCACACCTGCAGTAGCACCCTCGCTGGTCTTGCCGCTAATCTCTTGAGCCAGTTTCACGATGCGATCCTGATCATCGATCCACAAGTCGATCACCGCCTTGGAATCAAGGTCCTGCAGGGCGCCTTCGGCTCCGGCGAGTTGATCAGGGTCGAGGCCAAGACTTTGCAGGGCCTTCGCCAACTTTAGGGTGCCGCGATAATGCGTGGCGGTGGTGCCATCGATGGTCTCCTGGCCGACTTCCTCCACGTCAGCGATCTTGCGCAAGATGTCCAACTGGTCGGATGCCACTCCCAAGCCGACACCGCTGCCGGTGGGGGCTTCGATCCAGCTGTCGCCGAGGAGCGGAACTTGGGCGTAGGCATTCCCGTCGACAAGTCGGATTTGCACCTCAGTGCCCGTGCCGAATAGGTCGGATGCCAAGGTGCCTTGGAAGTTCCCCGACTTGAAGTCGATGGCACCAGAAAGGGATAGCGACGTGTCAGTCCCAACGCCTACTGCTTCAACGTCACCGGAGACCCGAGCAGTTTCGGCGGCTTCGGTGGCGGCGGCCGCTTGTTTGACAGTCGCCTCGTAGTTGCCGGTGCTGGCCGTTGTTTCAATCGGCGCTGGTTCGGGTGCCTCAGCGGAAGTGCAGCCCACGAGCAGCAGTCCGCCTGCAAGGACTGTGCCAACGACTAGGGCGGATTGACGATTCATGGTTCCTCCTCGGTCCCCCTGCGAGGCCCCATTTTCGACCTGCAAGTCTCCAGTCTACGACGCGCTGGCGTAACGGCAGGTTCCGCAGCCGGATCGTGATGCGCTACAGATCGTCGGTATCGACGACCGCTCGGTCGGTGATCCGATCCGCCAGCCACTCCGCCACCTCGACATGTACCGGATGGGACGCGTAGGACTTCAGTGCAGCCCGATCCTCGTGTTCGGTAATCAGGATGACGTCGAAGGCATGGGGGCCGCGGTTGTGGTCTATTCCGGCTCGGATGGCGGTAAGCCCGGGAATCCGACCGTCCATACCGCGTAGCCGTTCGACCGCCGCAGCAGCGTCATCAGATTTGGCGAAACGAAACATCACGACGTGAGTAGTCATTGCGGCAGTCTACGGCGATGTTGCCTACCCGCTGGCAGCAGTGGTCAGAGCACGTGCCGCTCGACGGCAGTCAATCGCCAGCCCTTCTTTTTCATCTCGCGGTGAACCACCAGCATCCCGCCAGCAGGAAGTGGCTCCAGTACCAGCCGCTGTTGCTTCTCATTGAGAAGTGGCAGCAGTGGCTCGATCATCAATGGCAGTACCGGCCGGTGGGAGCAGATCACGGTGGAACGCTTGCTAGCGAGGAGTGCCGAGATTTCCGCTAGTGCCCGATCAGGCCGGCGGGCTGCTGACTCTTCACTGAACGCAGGCTCGGTGACGATCTTGCGATGGGACTGCTTGGCCAGCGGAGTCACTGTTCTGGTGCAGCGCACCGCAGGTGAAGAAACGATCCGATCGCAACCGAAGGCGGCAAGGAGCGTGGCCAGCGTTTTGGCTTGGGTACGACCCCGACCGGATAGTGGCCGACGTCGATCCTTGCCAGAAAAGTTGCGACGCTTTTCCGCCAGCGCGTGTCTAAGAATTACCAGCGGCGAAGTGATTGGCAGCGTGAGCGCTCGATCGAGAAACTCGGCATCACGGTCGTAGGTAAGCATCTTTCGGGCGCGACCGGGCGACACCCAAGCGATCTCGTCCACCTCATTGTCGGGTACGAACCCGTTGTCGACACCAGCGGATGCGCGCCAGTAATCAACGATCTTGTCCCCACCCGGTATTTGGTACTCCTGCCGTCCGAGTGGCGCATGCAGAATCGGTACTACCCCGGTTTCCTCGTCACATTCCCGGACGGCCGCTGCCACCGCGTGTTCAGAACTGTCCAACTTGCCTTTGGGTAGTGACCAGTCGCGGTGTCGAGGCCGATGGACAAGCAGCACCTTGGTGGACTTCTTCCCCTCGTTTAGCAGTACTACGCCCGCGGCATGGACCGCGCGACTGCCCATTACTGGCTGCCCAACGTCGTCTTGTTCTTCGTCTTGACCACGCGTGGCCATAGCCGGCGGAATCGATTGCGCAGTCTCATTTCGTGCTCCACCTCGAGGCGGAAGAGCAGCCCGAGTGCAAAGCCCGCCTGACCATTAACTTGGTCGGCGGCAGCCATTTCTACCAGCGTCTTTTGAGCGACATGTGCGTCTTGATGATCACCGAGTAGTTCGGTGACTTCGGCGAGTGCCTTCGTCAGTGGCCGGACGCCCTTGCCGAAGACTGGCTGTACTACTTCGGTGGCATACCGCGCGCGTTTGGCCATGATGCGGGACTCATGCCAAGGCTCGGCTGGTCCATCGACATGGAGTTGCGCCACGTCGTCGGCCAGTCGCTGCCAGGCCTTGTCCACAAGTTTCGGCAGGACCTCCTGGCAAGAGCGAGCTGCCTTTGCGGTCAGCCGGGGTCGTTCGACTGCATCGATGAGCTCAAGTAGTAGATCCTGATACCGCTCGGAACGCAGCGCCGCCAGCGCCTCTGCTCTGGCGCCTACTATCTTGGTGCCGAGGACTTCGTGGACGGCAGCACGGGCCAACTCGGCCTCATCAGGCTGCAACTCCTCGATCCGCTCATCGAGACGATCAATCATCACCTCCGTGTCGCGCACTCCGCCCAGTTCTCGGGCGATCCAGCCCAACTCGCGGCGTAGGTGCTTCGACCAATCCTTGTCCACGAGCGAACCAAAGGCCTGCAAGCCACTGCGTAGCCGCCGGGCTGCGACGCGCATCTGGTGTACCGAGTCAGGTAGGTCGCGACGGACACGGACATCTTGTAGCAGGAACCGACGAGTGTGCCGGGCCAAGTGCGCGATCAATGCTGCGGCGGCCGGATCGTTGGGATGGACCGGTCTCGGGTCTGGGATATCCGGCGGGTCGCTAGCCCGCGGTCCCACTGCTGATGCCGCCTTAGACATCGTCCCTGGGATTGCTTCCGCGGCGAGCATGGCGTTGCACACGGATGTGATGAGAGCACCGGAACCCCACTCCGGGCTGAGCGCCTCAACTTCGATCTCACGGAAGCGGGCGGCGATCTGCTTGCCGTCCATGATTGAGACCACGTCATCCACGACCTCAAGAGCCGGAGTTCCTGCTTCGTCCAGCAAGATTTGTGGGGACCTCACGGTGCGCAGGGTGGCGAGCGGTACCAGCGGCTGATCGCGGACCAGTGCAGTCACGAGATCGCTGATCGCAGCTGGGACGTGACCCGGTTCGCCGGCCGAAAGCGGCAGTTGCAACTCGTCTCGAGCACCTTCCTCGCCCGTGACCGGCAGTTTGAGGTGCCAGCCTTCATCGGGCCCACCCTCACGCCGACGCAACGTGATTTTCCAACGAAACAAGGTGAGATCTGCAGTGTCGTAGTAGACCGCAGTCATATCCCGATCTGGCTCAGCAGCGACACCGCCCACGCCGGGGATTGCCGCAAGATCGGGTAGCTGGAACATTGCGTGCACCCGAAACTTTCGCTCCAGCTCTCTGTGGGTGTGAGGAATCTCGTTCATTGACCAGCCCGGCTCGTGGTTATCCGAGCCTACGCGTCCCGCTTCGTATTCTGTTGCTCAATGAGGTACTGCTGCAGGTCGAGGAGCGGATCGCCCTCGGCGTCCCGGCTGCTACGAGACCAGGATCCGTCCGAGTTGAGATCCCACGCGGAGGTGCCCTCGTCCATCGCTAGGTCGAATACGTCGCTGATCTCGGCCACGTGCTTGTCTGATTCCAGTCGCACGAGGGTTTCCACCCGCCGGTCTAGGTTGCGGTGCATGAGGTCGGCAGAGCCGATCCAGGTCTCAGTATCGCCGCCGTTGCGGAACTCGTAGGCCCGGGAGTGCTCCAGGAATCTTCCGAGAATGCTGCGTACCCGGAAATTTCCTTCAGTTCCGGGGATTCCCGGTCGAGCTGCACAGATCCCGCGAACCCAAAGGCTGACCGGAACACCGACCTGGGCGGCACGGTACAGCGCATCGATGATGCGTTCGTCCACGATGGAGTTGCATTTGAATCGAATCCGAGCGGGCCGACCAGCCTCGTGATGGGCTACCTCGCGCTCGATTCGATCGAGTAGTCCGGTTCGGATAGAGCGAGGCGCCACTAGCAGTCGGTCGTAACTGGTGTTCATCGAGTAGCCGGAAAGCACATTGAACAACCGGCTGATGTCCTCACCGACGACCGGATCAGTGGTGAGCAGCCCGTAGTCCTCATACAGCCGCGCGGTCTTGGAGTGATAGTTGCCGGTGCCGAGGTGACAGTACCGTCGCAAAGTGCCGCCGTCGTCGCGCACCACCATGCTGAGTTTGCAGTGGGTCTTGAGGCCGACCAGCCCGTACACAACGTGTACTCCCGCCCGCTCAAGTTTGCGTCCCCATTTGATGTTCGCCTGTTCATCGAAGCGCGCCTTAATTTCCACGAGGGCGAGAACCTGTTTGCCAGCTTCGGCAGCATCGACCAGTGCATCGATTATCGGTGAATCGCCGCTGGTGCGATAGAGAGTTTGTTTGATTGCTAGCACTTTGGGATCGGCAGCGGCCTGTTCGAGGAAGCGCTGTACCGAGGTGGAGAAGGAATCGTAGGGATGGTGCAGCAGCACTTCCTTCTCTCGCATCGCCTCCAGCACGTCCGGGGGTGCGGCGGATTCGACTTTGCTCAGTTCCTGAGAAGTCTTGGGCACATGAGGTGCTTCCTTCAGGTCGCCACGGTCCAGGCCGACGAGGCGCCATAGACACGTAAGGTCCAGGGGACCCGGTAACCGCACGACCTCCTCTTCCGAGATACCCAACTCGCTGACTAGGAGATCTTGGACGTGTTCATCGATCGACTCCTCGACCTCTAGTCGAACGGGTGGACCGAATCGGCGGCGCATCAATTCCCGCTCAAGCGCTTTGAGGAGGTTCTCGGCGTCGTCCTCTTCCACTTCAAGATCCTCATTGCGGGTAACTCGGAAGGTGTGGTGCTGCAGTACCTCCATGCCAGGAAAGAGTTGGTCGAGATGCTCCGCCATCACATCTTCCAGTGGGATGAAGCGCTGTGGGCCGACGGACACCAATCGCGGCAACAGTGGCGGAACCTTGACCCGGGCAAACAGTTCGTTGCCAGTTTCAGGATTTCGTACTACAACAGCGAGGTTGAGGGACAGACCGGAGATGTAGGGGAATGGGTGCGAGGGGTCTACCGCTAACGGAGTGAGCACTGGGAAGACCCGTTTGCGGAAGAACTCGTGGAGCTCGTCGCGCTCCGGCTCGGTGAGATCGTCCCAATGCAGCAGGTCAATGCTCTCGGTTTCCAACGCGGGAAGGACGTCGGTGCGGAAGCAGGCGGCCTGTCGCTCCATCTGACTCCGGGACTGCACTCGGATGGCTTCCAGAACCTCATTAGGCAGTAGCCCGCTCGCCGCCTTGACCGCAATGCCAGTAGCAATCCGTCGCTTCAAGCCGGCTACCCGGACCATAAAGAACTCGTCCAAGTTGGACGCAAAGATGGCCAGAAACTTGGCGCGCTCCAGTAGCGGCAGACTCTCGTCCTCAGCTAGTTCGAGGACTCGATCATTGAATTCCAGCCAGGACAACTCCCGGTCTAGGAAGCGATCGGCAGGTAGCTCAGGTAGGGAACTTTCTGCCGTCACTTCGGAGGCTGTTTCGGTGGGAGTGCTCATGTCCGCGATATTGCCACAGCGCTACCTATGTTGCGCTAGAAGTCGCAAGTTATTGGCTGAACGCGAGTCGACTACCAGCTGAATTGTCGATCGGTATCGATGTGTGCAAAGCCAGCACGCAGGTACAGGTCAATCGCAGACTGGTTTGCGCCGTCAACAAACAGGTGAACCGCGCGTGCCCCCTGCTGGTGAAGGTAATCCAGACCTGTGGTGAGTAGCGAGTCAGCAAGGCCTGAACCGCGATGTGATGCTGCTACTCCGAGTACATACACCTCACCAGCAGGGGGTTGCGGTTGCTGGCGCTCAAGTTTGGTCCAGTGGAAGCCCACGAGCTCGCCGGAACGCTCGGCGAGAATGAGTCCGGCAGGATCAAACCAGGGTGCGTCCAGACGGAGCTGTAGTTCGGCTGGACCCCAACTTCCCTGATCTGGCAAGTCAACGAAGATCTCGCGGTTGAGAGCTAGCAGCATCTCGCTATCCCGATTCGCGTTGAAGGTTCGGAACTGGACATCGGTCGGTGGCTTACTTGCCGCTGTTGTGCTGAGTTCTCGCTGCATGAGCCACAACTCGCGCTCCTGATGCAGCTGCAGCGCAACAGCAGCCTGCCTGCCAGCAGCCAGATCGCCATGCGTCCACAGCACGCCAGTGCTGAGCCCTTGGGTGATAGTTGCCAGCAGCTCCGTCGCTGGCTCGGGCTGGCGGGGATCTGCCGTGAGCTCCAGCTGCCGTGGTGTGCTCCCAGGCAACATCCCGGCGTAGGCTCGGCCGGCCGGTGCGCACCATAGCCAGGTGTAAGAGGGGTCGTCGCTGGCCAATGCGAGTCGGAGTTCCTCCCCCAGCGGCCGCCTGGCGGTGTATCGCTGCTCGACTGAAAATACCGTGGCAAGCTCTTGTGGCGGCCGCGAGCCAGCGGTTTGCTGCAAGATGCTGACGGCGGCCATGGCCTAGGTGGTGGTTTGGGGTTCCGGGGTGGGCGGGGCTGCGTCGGCCACGAATCGGTAGCCGACATTGCGCACCGTCCCGATGAGTGCTTCATACTCCAAACCGAGTTTTGCGCGCAGTCGGCGGACGTGGACATCGACGGTACGAGTGCCGCCGTAGTAGTCGTAGCCCCATACCTCTTGCAGCAGTTGAGCCCGGGTGAAGACCCGGCCGGAGTTGCTAGCCAGGTAGCGCAGCAACTCGAACTCTTTGAAGGTCAAATCCAGTTGTTCGCCTGCGAGTGTCGCGGTGTACGCAGATTCGTCTATCACCAACGCACCTTGGTGGATTTGGTCGGCGGGAGTCTCTTGTTCCCCTGATTCATCAGTAGCGGAGCGAGAAGCCGCCACCCGCAACCGGGCCTCAATTTCGGCCGGGCTAGCGGTAGCAAGAAGGAAATCGTCCACACCCCAGTCCGCCTGGATCGCTGCTAGCCCGCCTTCAGTAATGACAATCAGCAGCGGTGCTGCTACTCCGGTGTTTCGGATGAACCGAGTCAGCGATCGCGCCTGTGGCAGGGATTCTCGGCCATCGACCAGGATCGCGTCATGAGCGGGTGCATCAATCAGCATGGAGCTTTCGGCGGGCAGTACCCGCAGCGTGTGGGGGAGTAATTCGATAGCGGGTAGCACGCTAGCGGCGGGGCCGGGCTGCGAGGTGAGCAACAAAATCCTCATCAGCAGACCTCCGGGAACTCTGATGAGAGAATAGCCGACCGTGGAGCATACTGGCCGATCCCAGCCGACTCATCGTCGGCTGCTGACCAGCGACGGGCAACGAATCGCGGCTCAGTTGCTGCCTGCTGCAGTAAGTCCAGCCAGCGCAACCGACACCGTAATCGTGGTCGCGCACGGCTTTTCCGGGCACATTGCCACGGAGCAAAATCGTCGGGTGATGCGACGGCTGTCTCGCCGACTACCTGTTGTGGGTCTGGATATGCGGGGTCATGGTCGCAGTAGCGGTGAATGCACCTTGGGGAGCCAGGAAGTACATGATGTAGCGGCCGCCGTCGGTTGGGCCCGGACCTTGGGATTCCGGCGCGTCGTGGTGATCGGATTCTCCATGGGGGCTGCAGTTGCGGTGCGGTATGCAGGATTGTTTGGCGGCTGTGCGGGGGTAGTGGCAGTTAGCGGCCCGGCCTATTGGAACTATCGCGGAACAGCCGTCATGCGTTGGCTGCATTTTGGGGTGGAGCATCCGGTAGGCCGGACTTACGTTCGACGAGTAATGCGTACCCGCGTTGCGCCACCGCCCTGGTCAAAACCGTGGCCGATGTCACCGACGGAGGCTGCCATGCTCATCCCGCCAACGCCGTTCCTGGTAGTTCACGGGCGCGATGATCTGTTCTTTCCGGAGGAACACCCTCGTGGACTCATCCGGGCTGCTCGGAATGGCGCAGAACAGCGAGATGTCGTGGGATATCAGCCGGAGTTATGGCTAGAAGATTTTGGTCACGCCGAAGCTAGCATCCCCGATGAGTTACTGGATCGGATCGCGGACTGGGCTAGTTCACTGACTGTGAGAGCGAATCCTCCAACTCCGCGGCAGAGCGGTCGACGGCCATCATCAGATCAGACGTCCACACCATGATCGCCGGTGAAGCGTCGGCAATTGCATCGTTATGCTCCGTATTATTACCGAGCCACGTGGTCAATGAATCGCGGAAATCGTTGAGCTTCGCCCCAGCAATGTTTCTAGGCTCCTGCTGATCCACCTCCTGGGGTCCTTCCGGCGACGACACGGCTACGCTGATCACTCGCATGCGATCGCGAAGGGCTCGTGCTTCAGCCAGTAGCGGTACCACCAGCACTTCCGGGATCCGGCCACCGGTTTCGGGACGGTAGTGCGCGATGAGGTTAGAGCAAGAAGTAATCAGGTCCCCGGAAATGATGGTTATTCGGGCGGTGCCGAGTACCGACTCCCATTGCTGCAACTCGACCGGATCCGGGGGATGCTGAGACAGCACCAGCTCCAGCGAGTCTCGTGCTCGTAACAGCTGGGTGGTTGCCTGCTTTCGGCCCGCGTCCAGCATCTGCTCATCGACTGCGCCACCGGCCGCGCGATCCAGTGACAGCACCATGTGATCCGTTGCTGCAGACAATGCGTCTCCGCATCGCGGCGCCAGCACTTGCGTCAAGCCCCGAGGCCACATCACCAAACTGATGACTACTCCGATCGCCAGCCCTAGCGCAACGTCTTCTAATCGGATTTCAGCGGTCTCAACATCGACCGGAAACAGCAAAGAAAACAGCACGATGACGGCGACCGTGAAGGCCGCCTGTCCGATACCCAGGGAAAAGGTCGACGGGGTAAAGGCGGCGAGAAAGAGCCCGATGGGCAAAAGGATCGCCCACGCGGTGGGATTGTCCCCGATGAGCAGGATGAGGCCTGCGCTGATGGCAGCGCCCACAGCCGTACCCCACAACGCTTGCCAAGCGGTGCGGCCAGTACCCGAAGCGTCGAAA
This sequence comes from Actinomycetes bacterium, assembly GCA_022599915.1. NCBI lineage: Bacteria > Bacillati > Actinomycetota > Actinomycetes > Actinomycetes bacterium. The sequence continues at coordinate 7,338 of JAHZLH010000048.1, read as the reverse complement.
CGAAGCGCCACCAAGGTTCCGAGCACGACCCAGAACGAGTGTTCCGGCTTCAACATATTGGCAACCCCGACACTCAACGCCAGCGCGACCGCCGTGCGCAGCGCTAGCCGAAGCCAGGGTGAATCGAAGGAAAGCTGCATGCCTATCCGCTCCCACCACCGCTGCTGTTGCTGCTCGGCCATCTGCCTCAAGATCGGATCCTGGACCCTTGCCTCGCCAGCCATGCCGGCGAGTTCGGCGTGAACGGAAATGAATCGTAACGGCGAGCATTCGTCCAGATGATCGCGTAGCGCTGCTGGATCCAGGTGGGTACGGCGTTGGGCGAACCAACTGTTCACCTGCCGCAGATGTTCGACGCGACTCTCGTACATGGCTGCCGCATCAATCCCGGTAGTAGTTCCGTATTGCAGCTTGTCCGCAAGGTGGTCTAGTTGTTGCGCGGTGACGTTGGCAAGTTGTGTATTCGCAGCCGTCAGCAGCGGCTCCTGCTCCGCAGGCGGTGGTACGCGCAGCGCAGCGTCCTCATGAGACTGAATTTGATCTGCACAATGGACCCGTACGCCCAGATCGGGATCGGGGGAAGCGAGGCCGGAGGGCCGTTGCAGATTCCCATCCAGCAATGCATGAATCTGGCTCAGGTCTTGGGTTGCTTGCTCGCCTGCGGATACGGCCGCGGCGACAGCGGCGTCCCCCGACCATCTTTCTCGCAGCATGGTGGCGAAATTGCGGTAGACGCCAGCCAGCCGCTCGGTGATTTCGACGTACGGATGAGCCGGTAGCAGGACTACTGCTGCCGCCGTGGCGATCAGGCCACCGATCGTCCAGGCCAGCAAAATCTGCGGGGTTTGCTGCGGCTCCGCGCTAGTTAACGCCAGCACGGCTGCGAGGAGCACCACGTTTTGTGCGGCAGCCAAGTAGCCGCGCAACATTGCGAACATGCTGATGAATAAGGCAACGACGGCCATGGCCATCATCGCCGGCCACAGTGTCCGGGCCAGTAGACTGCACAGCGCCACCACCACCCCGCCGACGACCGTAGCTGTGAGATAGGCAGCCGCCCGCAGTTTCCACTTACCGGCAAAGTTGCCGAAGAGCAGTAGTGCCAGACAGGCAAAAACACCAAATAATGCGGTCTCCGTAGTGGCCGGAATATTGACCAGCACCAGAATGGAAACGGGTACGGCGACTGCGACTCGGATGGCGCGACGCAACGCAATCAGGTTCGGGTCCCGCCGTCGCAGGTCCGTCAGCAGCATGACTGCACCCTAGTCAACGCAAGATTGTCTTTGCAGCAGTTTTGGATTCCACCAGTTTTCGGGGACAATTGGGAGGACCGTCTAGGTGTTCGCGAGGATTTTCACCAACGTGTCCGCCGGGACGTCCGCCAAGGTCGCTGGTGCGTGCCACGTCGTCGGGAGGCAGAAATGAACTCCATCTGGGTGCTCGTTCTCGTGCTTGCTGCCGCCGTCGCGTTCGGAGTCTGGCGTCGCTATAGCGACGGTCGAATGCGCGATACCGTTCCCAAGGCTGTTCCTGCGGGCGCGTCAAAAGTCTCGGTAGACACCGCGGGAGTTCGTTCCCACGGTGGGGAGCGGCTGGAGTTGTCGAGTTTGGGGCTGCAGCCGGGCGACAAAGCAACACTGGTGCAGTTTTCCTCGGCTTTCTGTCAGCCCTGCAAGTCGGCAAGGCTGCTGTTGTCCCTGATCGCAGATGAAAATCCGCAGGTGCGTTTTGTGGACATTGACGCCGAGCAGCACATGGATTTGGTGCGCAAGTTTGATGTGCGTCGCACCCCTACGATCTTCGTATTGGATAGTTCGGGAACGATCCGCAAGCGTGCAGTTGGGTTGCCCCGTCGGGTGGACGTGGTGGCCGCGTTGGCAACGCTGGAAGCTACCGATGAACGTCAGCTACCAGCGGACTGAAGAGGAAGAGTAAAAGAAATGACAGATGACCTGAGCGGCGACGTGCAGCAAGAGGCAACTCAAGCCGCAAAGTCCGCGACGATCGATCCTCGTGGCCCCCGGTTTGGTGCGGGAATCACGACTCTGGTGCTAGCTGGTGCGCTGCTCGCGATCCCCAGCGATGACTCGAGTTCAGTCACACTAGCGGCGGTATTGCTGGGATTTCAGGCGCTAGTTTTCGGCGCAGCCACTTTTGTCGGCATGCGGGCACAGTTATACGGCCTGATTTACCGTGCGCTGGTCGCCCCGCGTCTTGCCCCGCCAACTGAGCGAGAAGACCCGGCACCGCCGAGGTTTGCGCAACTAGTTGGCTTCATCTTCGTGGTGGTCGGGTTGATCGGGCTAGCGGTCGGTTCGCTGGGTTTGGCGCAGATCGCAACGGGTCTAGCTCTGGCAGCATCGTTCCTCAACGCCGTTTTCGGGTTCTGCCTTGGGTGTGAGATTTACCTGCTGCTGCGGCGACTGCGTGGCGGTGCCGCAGCAGCGTAGCTGGGGCACGAACTAGTAGACCAAGGCCTGCACCTCAGGCCTGGTGACTGCGGCGACAAAGGTAGTTGCGCCAGCGATAGTGATGCCCGGCAGCAGGTCCTCCTCGGCCAAAGCACGGCGGGCGGCGCATTGTTGGCAGACCGTCACAGATCCCGTGGCCAGCACCTCGGCGATCAATTCGGGCAACGGGGCTGAGTGCGGCAGTCGGAACTCTTCGGCTCGGCCAGGTACCGCTAACCAGCTCGCTTCACCGGTAAGCCACAGCGAAATATCGACTCCGGAGACAGCAGCGGCGGCAGCCACAGTGAAGGCTTGGGCGCATCGTTCCGGGTCGTCTGAGCCGGCGGTTGCTTTCACAACGAGGGATCTGGTCACAGCACGACCTTAGCGCCGCAGGTATTCTCTTTCCGTGGAGCTTTTCTTTGAGGGCCTGTTGGTCCTGGCAACAATCGCGATCGTGTGGTTCTCGATCTACGTGATCGTAGAACTGTTCAAGGGTCAGAGCTAGGTTATGGACCTGCCAGAACAGGTATTGCCGCTGTCCTGGCTCATTGGCCGGTGGGTAGGCGTGGGAACTGGTCAGTACCCGACCGTTTCTGACTTCCGCTTCGGGCAAGAAGTGCAGTTCAGTTGTGATGGGCGGCCATTCCTCACCTACTGGTCGCGATCCTGGGAACTCGACGATGAGGGTGAGCGAATCCGAGTTACCGCCACCGAGTCGGGTTTTCTGCGGCCGCAGCCTGATCAGGGGGTGGAAATGTTGTTGACTCACCCCACTGGCTACTCCGAGATTTGGGAAGGTCAGATCCAGGTCACTGCGATGGATCAGCAGCAAATCCTTGGCGCCAAGATGGAACTACGCACCGACGTAGTGGCGCGCGCTCCTAGCGCTAAGCCTTACACCGCTGGACACCGGCTCTACGGCTTGGTCGAGGGGGACTTGTTGTGGACCTTCGATATGGCGGCGATGGATTTACCGCTGCAAAATCACCTGGCGGCTAGGTTGCAGTCCGCGCCTTCCGATTCGCCGGGCTAATGCCAGAGTCCGACTGGGCAGCCGCGCTGCGGGCACAAGGGCATCGCGTGACCGCGCAGCGATTGGCAATCCTGCGGGCGGTTGCCGAAGAGCGCCACCCGACTGCCGAGTCCATCTACGAGGAGTTGCGCGACAGCGACCCGCCACTCAATCTGTCCACGGTCTACCGGAACCTGTCCTTGCTGCAGCAAGCGGGGTTGATCACACACGCGCACATCGACGCGGGAGCCCCGGTATATCACCTCGCGGAGGAGCCCAGTCACATTCACTTGTCCTGCTTGGAGTGTGGTGCGGTCACCAGCGTCGAACCGGATACCGCTGCTGCTTTTGCACGACGGATCGCGACCGATACCGGTTTCGTGATCGAGCCCGGTCATTCGGCGGTCTACGGTCGGTGCGCTGACTGTTCTCAACCAAAACAGTTGGGTGATTCCCCAGGCTGACCTGGCCGTTCTTGCTGCTCGACCCGCTGCACCGGATACTGGCCACATGTCGCAACCAGTACCGCCCACACCGGAGGTCTTTGACCAGGGCATTCCCTGGCATTACGGCGAGCCGATGCGCGAACAGCGCTGGCTGCAGGCTGGGGAGGCATTCGCTGACCTCTCCAACCGCGGCGTTGTCTCGGTGTCGGGGCCGGATCGATTGTCGTGGCTCAACGATCTAACGACGGCATTGCTCTTGGACTTAGCCCCAGGCGACTCCCGTACGGCGTTGATCTTGGATCCCAACGGCCGGGTGGAGCACGAACTACACCTCGTCGATGATGGAGAAACCTGCTGGATCATTGTGGCTCCGGGGGCTGCTGAATCGGTTGTGCACTATCTGCGTTCCATGCAATTCATGCTGCGAGTGGAGGTCCTAGACCGAAGCGATGAGGTGGCGGTGGTGGGATCGCTCGCCGGGCCCACCCCGGCCGCGGCGCTGGTCAGCTGGCACGCTGCCGCAGAGTTCGCTGGTACCGGAACTACACCAGCGGGCGCCGATCGTGGCGGTGAAGCGGGAAAATACGTGCCAGCCCGGCCAGACAACTTCCCGGCGGTGGAAGCGATCGTTTTGCGCGAGGAACTGGCATCGACCTTGGCAGCTCGTCCGCACCGTGCCGGATCGTGGGCTTGGGAGGCGCTGCGTGTGGCGGCGGCCGTCCCGCGCGTGGGTATCGACACCGACGAGCGTTCACTGCCGCACGAACTTGGTTGGATCGGCCCGGCTGTGCACCTAGCGAAGGGTTGCTACCGGGGTCAAGAGGCGGTTGCGCGGACCCATAACATGGGGCGGCCGCCCCGGCGGTTGGTGCTCTTGCACTTGGATGGCTCGGCCGAGGCTTTGCCCCAGCCTGGTGATGACGTCCAGCTAGCTGATGCTCGGGTGGGTCGAGTGGGCACCGTGGTGGTTCACCACGAACTCGGTCCGATTGCGCTGGCAGTAGTGAAGAGTCGGACAGATCCGACCGAAGCCTTTCAGGTGAGCGGAGTCGCTGCCGGGCAGCAGCCGGTCGTTGTCGTTACCTAGAAACCGATATTCGGATATTCGGTAGGAGTTCGCTAGCCGCCCGTTCGCGGGCCACTCGGGGGTGGTGGGGTCTTTTTTTCGGGCTTCGACTCCTCCTGCCCCAACGAGTGGAGTTCACTGAGCAGGTCGGGTCGCATCGCCGGAGTACCCGCTTGGCTGGTGGTTAAGCGTTGTTGCTGCGTAGGTGCTGGCGCAGTTGCAGGCGCGGCCTTCGGAGTTGACGCGGGTGAGTCGGCGGCGGGCTGGGCAAGTCCAGCCAGCATCGAGGCAACTCCTTGCCGGTCGATCGTTTCGTCGGCGATCCGATGCAGCGGCGCCTCCTCATGCTCCGGGATATCTGCCCCTTCCGGTAGTCCAGGGGCGAGTTCCGCAGCCATTTGATGGAGTTCGGCGGGTGCCTCGAGCGCTCCGGGTGCTGCTGAGCTGGCACCAGTGGTTTTGGTCGGCGACTCGGGGATGTGTGCGGGTTGGTACGGAGCACTTACCAGTTCTTCGTTGACGGGTTCATCCGATGGCGCCGCTGGTATCTCGGCGGGTGGTGGCAAATCCAGCAGCGGGCTTGCGCTGGTCGGTGGTGGCGCCGCAGTTGCCGAATCGGCAAAAGGTGGCGGCAGCATCTCGTCGGGTGCCGGCGAGGCGATTGCTCGTGGATCCAACAGATAGACGGCTTTGCTGGCTAATAGTTGGTGTAGCAATGACACAGTTTCGTCAAGAGTTAACCCCAGTTGATCAGCAAGTTGGCCGGGGCGACGATGGCCATCGCAGACGTTCACGAAAGATTGTTCGATGCCTGGCGTAAGGGTTACTCCTGGCTGAGTAGCAACCGCCAGGTCGGCGATGTCGGCAGGGATCTGGTGCAGGCCGGAGCGTGCGCCAGCGATGACATCGCGCAGATCTACGAGTAGCGGTGAAATTCGGCGCGCTTCGCCAGTTCGGAAACTGGTCTCCCGTATCCCGGCCTCTTCGATCTGCGCTAACTGCTCGGACATGGTGGCGGCCAAAAAGTCGCGCAGAAATGCTTCCGGCGCTGCCTGTTCAGTCAGAATGATGTCCATCAGCCGGGTCCCTGGGGTCTCTCGAGCTGCTGTAAGCGCCTTGTCCACGGACTGCTGGGTCATGACGTTAAATGCCACTAGTCGCTGTGCGAGCAGCGGGCGGCGAGCCGGCGCAGAAACTCCAGTGACTTGCCCGTCTCGGAACCACAACCAGTTGTGATCCCCGGTGGGGCTCACAATGATGAGTTGACCGGTGGCCTCTTGTACGGCCAAATCTAGGGCGTGGTCCAGCCAGGGTTGCCGTTGCGACTGCGGGCCCATGGCTGTCTCTACACCACTTTTCCAGTTCCGAGTAAACGAGAACTCACGGTTGCCAGTTGAGTAGTTGGCCTCCTACCTGCACAATGGAGGAAACCTTTAGTTGGCGCAAGGGGTTGTCATGATTCTAGTTATGCCCGGTGGGCGGCGACAGATCGATCAAGTACTCGATCCAAAGTTCACAGCGGCGTTGGATGGTTTGTCGCTTGACGAAGTGCGGGAGCGACGAAGTCAGGCGATGCAGGAAGAGTCGGATCTTTCGTATCTGCGACGGATGCTGCAGGGGCGATTGGAGATCCTGCGTAGTCGAGGGGATGAGTCGCCCGTCTCAGACGAAGAGTTGGTGGCCCAACTCGTAGCGGCGCTTTCTAATAGTTCCATGAGCGGAAATTCCATTCCGCAGCATGGGTTTGTGGAACCGAGTCGCATGGGGGAGCGGCGGCGCTATGTTGAGCGGCTTATCAGTGACGTGGCCATTTCGGATGCAACAGATATGGGTCCGGACATGCTCGATGACGTTCTGGCGCGGCTGACTGACTACGAACGGCAGGTGTCCGAGGCCAGGCGGCACCTTCACTCGGTGATCGACGTCTTGACTGTCGAGTTGGCTGCTCGCTATCAGAACGCCGGACCGGCGTAGCTGCGCAGGAGCAGCAAGGACTGTTGACCCCCGGATTTGGGTTTCGAGAGATCCTGTCTCACAATGGCTAGGTCTGCGGGTGGGGTTCAGTCGTGGACCTAGGGGAAGTTACTTACATCAGGGAGAAATCGTGACTGCTACTGCGTCAACGAGCAAGGCAAGTGGAACAAAGTCCGCTTCGAAGAAGACTGCAACCGCCAAGCGCACCACCAGCGCCAAGGCCGCTCCGAAGAAGCCCGCCGCCAAGCGCACCACCAGCGCCAAGGCTGCCCCGAAGAAGCCCGCCGCCAAGCGCACCACCAGCGCCAAGGCCGCTCCGAAGAAGCCCGCCGCCAAGCGCACCACCAGCGCCAAGGCTGCCCCGAAGAAGCCCGCCGCCAAGCG
>JAHZLH010000047.1 GCA_022599915.1 Actinomycetes bacterium | reverse complement strand
GTCCATATCGACGGCATGGTTTGGCACCTCGATGTCGGCTCGTCGCATCCTGGGGCTGGAGTCGGTCCCAAGGGTTGGGCTGTTCGCCCATTAAAGCGGTACGCGAGCTGGGTTTAGAACGTCGTGAGACAGTTCGGTCCCTATCCGCCGCGCGCGCAGGAGTCTTGAGAAAGGCTGTCCCTAGTACGAGAGGACCGGGACGGACGAACCTCTGGTGTGCCAGTTGTTCCGCCAGGAGCACGGCTGGTTGGCTACGTTCGGGAGGGATAACCGCTGAAAGCATCTAAGCGGGAAGCCTGTTTCAAGATAAGGACTCCCACAGATTTATCTGGTAAGGCCCCCAGTAGATGACTGGGTTGATAGGCCGGAGGTGGAAGTGCAGCAATGCATGGAGCTGACCGGTACTAATAGGCCGAGGACTTGACCTCACACTTCTTTTAGAAGACTACGCACGCGTCCACTGTGCGGTTCCCGAGATACGGTCGGGAACCCGATTGATATCTCCATAGAGTTTCGGCGGCCATAGCGAAGGGGAAACGCCCGGTTACATTCCGAACCCGGAAGCTAAGCCCTTCTGCGCCGATGGTACTGCGCGGGAGACTGCGTGGGAGAGTAGGTACCGCCGAACATACTTCCGAGAGGGGGGACTGCAATGTCAGTCCCCCCTCTCGTAATTGGGGCAATTTTCCAACGGAATCATTAGGACAACTCGCAGCCAGCGTTGCCGCGACTAGGAAGCAGGACCAAATGCACGGACAGCAGGACGAGGACGACAAGTCGTCGGGGGACTCGACCGGCGATAGTGGTGGTCCAGGTAAACGGTATGGGTCTGGTCGGGATGATCGGCGGGACTCTAGTCGGGATGACCGTAGCGGTTCGAGCAAGCGGTATGACTCGGATTCTCGCGGTGGTTCAGGTAAAAGGTACGGTCCTGGTCGGGATGACCGGCGGGGTTCGGATCGGGATTCTCGCGGTGGTTCAGGTAAACGGTATGGGTCTGGTCGGGATGATCGGCGGGGCTCTAGTCGGGATGACCGTGGCGGTTCGAGCAAGCGGTATGACTCGGATTCTCGCGGTGGTTCAGGTAAGCGGTACGGTCCTGGTCGGGATGATCGGCGGGGCTCCAGTCGGGATGACCGTAGTGGTTCGGGCAAGCGGTATGACTCGGATTCTCGTAGTGGTTCGGGCAAGCGGTATGACTCGGATTCTCGTGGCGGTTCGGGCAAGCGGTATGACTCGGATTCTCGTGGCGGTTCAGGCAAGCGGTACGGCCCTGGTCGGGATGATCGGCGCGGCTCTGGTCGGGATTCGGGCAGGCGGTATGACTCAGATCGGGGCGGCCGATCTCGTGACCGAGACTCGCAACCACGGACTCCAGCCCCTCCGGTAGACGAGGACTTTGACTACGCCTCGCTGGACCGTACTATTCGCCGCGATCTGCGATCGCTACCGACCGGACTGGCGGAGTCGGTGGGCGGCCAACTGTTCATGGCCGCCCGGTTGGTGGATACCGACCCAGCGCTCGCGCTCAAGCATGCGAAACACGCGCAGCAACTGGCTTCCCGAGTCGCCTGTGTGCGCGAAACCTTGGCGGTCACGGCCTACCTCAATGAGGACTATCAAGTGGCTAAGCGTGAGGCCACCACCGTGCGGCGGATGACTGGAGATGATTCCTGGCTAGCCATGATCGCTGACTGTGAACGTGGGCTCGGTCGGCCGGAGCGGGCGGTCGACTTGTTGCGATCCAGTGATCTCGACTCGCTGCCGATTGCCGATCGGGTGGAGGCGCTCATCGTGCTGGCCGGTGCGCGGCAGGACATGGGTGATTTCGACGCCGCACTGGCGGTATTGGACGGCAAGTTACTGCGCAGTGCCAAACCGGCGCCGTGGCTGGCGCGCATCCGAATGGCCTACGCCGAACTACTGGCGGCGGCTGGCCGGCCGGAGGAAGCTGCGGCGTGGTGGCAGCGAGCGGAACAAGCCGATCCCGATGGCTCCACCATCGATCCCGATCGGCTGGCTGCCTTGGAAGATGCCGTCTTCGTTGACACTGCCGAGCCGGAGCAAGAAGCCGGAGTAGACCCGGAGGCTGCGGCAGAGTCAGATGCAGCAGGTGGGCCGCAAGCGTCGGACAGCGCAGTAGCTGCCGCAGCTGCAGCCCAGACTGAACAACTAGCCGACAGCTCGTCCACTGAACGTCCAACAGAAAGCGACTCAGCGGTCACTCCTGCTGATCCCAACAATCCGTCGGCGGAAGATCGAGCGGAGTAGCCAGCCGCGGTCGTTGCGAGAGTGCAGGCTGGCTCGGATCAATGCGACTGCGTCGTTGGCAGTGAGTCAGCGAACTCTCAGCACAAGTTGAGCTATCACCAGAGCCGACTGTGTCAGCGACCTGTGTCAGTTTCTGTGTCTAGGCCAGATTCATGCCACGATCACGGGGTGGCTGATGAACACACAATCTTGCAGCGATACGACTCGTTGCTCCTTGATTTGGACGGGGTGGTCTATGTCGGTCAGCATGCGGTTCCGCACGCGGCTGAGACCGTAGCGGATGCTGCTGCCTCCGGCCGCAGCATCCGCTACGTCACAAACAACGCGTCACGCACGCCACAGCAAGTAGCCGACCACTTGAGCGAACTGGGACTTCCCGCTACTGCGGCACAGGTAATTACCTCGGCCCAAGCCGGTGCTCGGCTGGCTGCCGAACAGGTGCCGGCGGGCTCGCCGGTGCTGGCTGTCGGTGGACCCGGGGTAACGGCTGCCCTGATTGAAGTGGGATTGCAACCGGTCTCTGCCAGCAATGATGATCCTGGCTCAGAACGCCTCGAGGTGGCCGCAGTCGTGCAGGGCTTTGGTCGACAGGTGGGCTGGGGGGCGCTGGCGCGGGCCTCATTCGCGGTTGCCGCGGGAGTGCCTTGGATCGCTACGAATATTGACCGTACTATCCCCATTGAAGGCGGTATCGCCCCTGGGAATGGCATGTTGGTGGCGGCAGTTGCCGAGGCCACCGGCCGTTCACCGCAGGTGGCGGGCAAACCGTATCCCGCGATCCTGCAACTCGCTGCGGCACAAGCGGGCGGCGCAACTCCGCTGGTGGTCGGGGACCGGCTGGATACCGACATTCAGGGTGCAGTCGCTGCTGATCTTCCGGTCGCGATGGTGTTGACCGGGGTATCGGGGGCGCTGGACCTGTGGCGAGCCCCGGAAGAACAGCGACCCAACTACCTGATGGCCGATCTAGCCGGTCTGAATCGGCCGCCGTTGATCGTTGAGCAGGATCGGGATGGCTACACCTGCGGTGACGCCACCGCCAGACTTGCGGGTGATCAGTTGCAGGTTGCTGGGGAACGATTGGCGGCGATCTGGGCGGCTGCGCAGTTGCTGTGGGATCGTGACCGGAATCGGGAACCCACCAGCGAAGTAGTCGAAGAACCACTCAACTTGGTGGCCGCGGCCCAAGCGTTGGATTCAGCCTCCTCAGCTGAGTAGCACGAGGTGCTGGCCGGTATTTGCGGAGCCGGTGCCAGCCACGGCATGTGAGCTCCATTGCCGTGCGCGTCGGAAAAACAGAGGTCTCAGCGGCTGGTCATCACTGGATGCTGCGATCGCTCAGACGCGCAGGAATGAGTCAACCAAGATGATCATCACTGAACTGGCTGACACCTGACATTCAGTTGGCTGGCCGGAACAGACAAGTCAATCGTGCCGTGCAGCACAACTGCCCGTTGTCGTCGGTAATGGTGATCGACATGGTCGCCAGCGTCTTGCCGGAGCTGATCGGTTCGCAGACAGCTGTGACAGTGCCATCACGGGCTGACCGGTGATGGCTACACGATATTTCGATGCCCACCGGAAAAGTTCCGTCGGGTGCCAGCAGAGCGCAGTGTATGGATCCGATGGTTTCCGCCAGAACTGCGTTGGCTCCGCCATGCAGCAACCCGTAGGGCTGCCGGTTACCCGGAACTGGCATGGTGGCGACCAGTCGTTCCGGGCTAGCTTCAGTCAGAGTGACCCCCATCGTGGTGGCCAGTTCTCCCAGGTTCTGGTTCACGCCAGCGATGAAAGCGGCGCCATCGAAATCCGAATCCATGCCCATGCTTTGCCTCCGGCAGCACCCTATCTGGTTTAGCTGTTACGGCCAGCCAGTGCGCTAGTGCAGCCCGCTGGCAACGTTGTCGGCGGTGGTGCATAGGCTCAGGTTGATGTCTGAATCCCCTCGCTTGCTGCTGTTGGATGGCCATTCATTGGCTTATCGCGCCTTCTACGCGCTACCTGTTGAGAATTTTGCCACTACCACCGGTCAGCCCACTAACGCGGTCTACGGTTTCACGGCCATGCTGATCAATACGCTGCGCGATGAGCAGCCCACCCATGTCGCGGTGGCCTTCGACGTCTCCCGAGAGACCTTCCGCTCGGAACGCTATCCGGAGTACAAGGCGACCCGGTCGGCATCACCACCGGAATTTTCGCCGCAGCTGGACTTGATTACCGACGTCCTCGACTCGCTCGCCATTACCAGCGTGCGCATGCCGGGCTATGAAGCCGATGACATCATCGCCACGCTGGCTACC
>JAHZLH010000046.1 GCA_022599915.1 Actinomycetes bacterium | reverse complement strand
GGTCGGCGAGAAGATTGACCACGTGGACGGCGTTACCCTCACCGATGCCGAACACATGATGGCCACCCGGCTGTGGCAGAACACCGCCAAGGTTCACTTCAACACTCAGGCCCGTCCCGACGGGCAGCGGCTAACCTACGGTGGCCACATCATCTCCATGGCGCGGGCACTGTCCTTCAATGGCTTGGCCAACGCGCAACTGATCGCCGCGATCAATGCTGGGGCGCATACTTCGCCGGCCTTCGCGGGTGACACCGTCTACGCCTGGTCGGAGGTGCTGGACAAGGCTGAGACCGATGTACGGGGGGTCGGTGCGCTGCGGCTGCGGCTGGTAGCTACCAAAGATCGGGATGAGTCGATGACCTTGCGGGGCGAGGACGGTAAATACGCGCCGGGTGTGCTGCTTGACCTCGACCTCTGGGTACTGGTTCCCCGCTGATCGCTGACGATGGTGCCGGAAAGAACCGGCCGCGACGCTCGGCTGTCCTGCGTGGGTAGGACAGCCCGGTGATGGCCCCACCTCAGTGCCGTCGGGCGTCGTCTACGCTTGGCCCATCACGTGGCGGCACTAGCCGCGAAAGGGGCGACATGCCTGACCTGATCGACCTCGAGATCGAAGCCGGGGTAGCCACCATCACCCTGCAGCGTCCACCGATGAACGCACTCAATCGTGAGATGCAGAATCAGATCCGCGATGCGGCTCGGGAAGTGTCCGGTCGCCGGGATGTGCGCGCGGTGCTGCTGCACGGTGGGCCGAAAGTGTTTGCTGCCGGGGCCGACGTGAAAGAGATGGCCGACTGGAGTTACACCGACGCTGTTGCGGAGACCAAAGACCTCTCGGCCTGTTTCACCGCGGTCACGCAGATTCCGCAGCCAACTATTGCCGCTGTCACTGGCTACGCCCTCGGCGGTGGCTTGGAGTTGGCGATGTGCTGCGATTTGCGCGTTGCCGGTGACAACGCTCGGCTAGGTCAACCAGAGATCTTGTTGGGGATCATCCCCGGGGCCGGCGGCACCCAGCGATTGCCGCGGCTGGTGGGCCCGGCCCGAGCCAAAGAGCTGATTTTCACCGGTCGCTATGTGGCTGCTGATGAAGCGCTGCGGATCGGGCTCGTAGATCAGGTGGTGTTGCCGGATGACGTGCTGGCAGCCGGGCGCGATCTGGCGGTACGGCTAGCTGCAGGGCCACCGCTGGCGTTGCGAGCAGCCAAAGAGGCGATCGATGCTGGTCTGGAGACTGATCTAGCCACCGGGCTGGAGATCGAACGACTACAGTTCACCGGGCTCTTCGCCACCGAAGACCAGGCGAATGGCATGTCATCATTCGTCGAGAACGGACCAGGGAAAGCGGAGTTCGAGGGACGATGACAGCGACACCGGAACAGATCCAGCAGGCCTACGACGACCCCAAACTCGCCAATGTGATCTATCACGATTGGGAAGCGGGTACCTACGACGAAAAGTGGAGCATCTCCTACGACGACCGCTGCATTAACTATGCCTGCGATCGGTTCAACCATGTTGCCGGTGAGTCGGTGCAGCCGTTCGGCCGCTCGCTGGAGATCGGCGCCGGCACCGGGTTCTTCACGCTGAACCTGATGTTGGGCGGCTTGATCGAGCAGGGTCACATCACCGATCTGTCGCCGAAAATGGTCGAGGTGGCGCTGCGCACCGGCAAAGACCTGGACCTCGACGTGAAAGGCAAGCCAGCTGACGCGGAATCGCTGCCCTATGAGGACAACTATTTCGACCTAGTGTGCGGCCACGCAGTACTACATCACATTCCAGATTTGGATCTGGCGATGAAGGAGGTGCTGCGGGTACTGAAGCCCGGCGGCACTTTCGCTTTTGCTGGCGAGCCCACCGAGCGTGGTGACGTCGTTGCGCGGAAGTTGTCCCAGCTCACCTGGGCTGCCACGACGCGCGCCACCTCCCGTGGTCCATTGGCGGACCGGTATGGCCGTTCTGCCGACGAGGTCGTGGAGATGGAGGCCGAGGCGGCGCTGGAGGCCGTGGTCGACATCCACACCTTTGACCCGGGCAAACTGCAGCGGCTATGTGAAGACGCCGGAGCGGCAGACGTCACTACCGCGACTAACGAGCTGACCGCCTCCTGGTTCGGTTGGCCGGTACGCACCTTTGAGGCCGCGGTCCGCCCTGGTGCACTGGGTTGGAAGTGGGCGCAGTTCGCCTACCGCAGCTGGATCGGACTGAACTGGCTAGACGGCCAGGTGTGGACCCACTTTGTTCCCAAGCAGTTCTTCTACAACGTCTCGGTCGCGGGCCGCAAGCCGCTGGACTGACCATGGCCCGTCGTGACCCGCGCCAGGCCAGGTTTCTCACCTGGGCCTCGCTGAAGTGGGTGTACCGCAACCGCGCTTGGAACTGGTGGTACCTGATCCGCTATTGGCGGTTCTTCTGGTTCAAAGTGCGCAACCCGCACGTCATCACCACCGGATTCGTCTTCCTGGGTAAACGAGTGGAGTTGTATGCCCGCAAGGGCTATGGCCAACTGATCATGGGCCGGTTTGTGCACGTGGGGGACGAGAACCGATTGCGGTGCCACGAAGGGGTGCTCACCGTCGGCGATAAGGCCGTCTTCGGGCGAGATAACACCATCAACTGCTACCTAGACATTGAAGTCGGCGGGTCCTGCATTGTTGCTGACTGGGTCTACATCTGCGACTTCGACCATGTCACCTCCGACATCCACCTACCGATCAAGGATCAAGGTCTGACCAAGACTCCGGTGCGGATCGGTGAAGACGTGTGGATTGGCGCCAAGGCGACGGTGCTGCGTGGCACCAACGTGGGTCACGGGTCGGTGATCGCCGCCCATGCCGTGGTACGCGAAGACGTGCCACCGATGAGCATCGTCGGCGGCGTGCCGGCGCGGATTTTGAAGAACCGCCGCGACATCTACGAAGCGGAGGCGGAGCGGCGCGCAGCTCTGGCCGACATTGCCCGCAAAACCAAAGTGGCCGCCGACGCTAACGCCCAAGATGGCGGCGAGTAGCAGTTCACTCAGCCGCTGAGTTGTCCAGGTCCAGCACTTGGGTTCCCGCAGGTGGTGACTTAGGTGCGGTCAGCTTGTAAGCGCCGTGGGCAGCGAAGTCTTCGGTAGCATCTCGGTAGACCTGGTCAGTCAACGCCGCCACTCGGGTCCACGGGTAGGTCTCGACCAACGCCTGGCGGGCGTTTTCGTTTCGCTGCTGGGTAGCGGGAGAGTCGGTCAGTACTTCAGTGACCGCCGCAGCCAGGCCTTCCGCGTCATTGCGTGGGAAGGTGAGTGCCACTCGACCGTCGTCGGCAATCTCTGACAACCCACCGGTATCAGCCACCACTACCGGCGCGCCAAGTGCGGCCGCCTCCAGCGCGACCAGTCCGAACGGTTCGTATCTACTGGGCACGATGACAGTGTTAGCGGCGGCAATCAGACCGCGCAGTTCGTGGTCTGGCATCCATCCCAAAAACTCCACCGAATCGTCAAGGCCGGCTTCGGCTGCACGTTCTTTGAACTGCTCGGTCATGGTGCCGCGCCCCGCGATGACCAACTTCACCCCGGGGAACTGCTGCTGCAACAGCGGCACGGCTGCCAAGGTCAGGTCGACGCCTTTCTCCCATTCCAATCTCCCGGTCTGCACCAACAGTGGGCCATCGCCAGCGTGCGCCGTCCGGGCAGTCTCCCGGTCAGCCGGGACGAGTTTCCAGGCGGCCAGGTCGATCCCGTTGGGAACGACAGCGGTGCGGTCGGCAGGTAGATCGAAGAGGTGCTCGGCCTCCCGCTTCATGGCGGTGGAACAAGTGATCACCCGGTTTGCTGAGTTGCTGAGTCGCCACTCTCGCTGGTGGAGTTCCCGGGACAGATCATTGGGTAGCCAACCTTGATGACGGCCAGCCTCGGTGGCGTGGATGGTGGCGACCAGCGGCTTGTCGAATGCCTGCTGCGCAGCCAGCGCGGTGTTGACCACCATCCAGTCGTGCGCGTGCAGGACATCGGGTGAATAGTCGGTCGCCAGCTCGACTGCGGCCTGCGACAGCGCGGACTCCAAGCCGACGACCCAGTCGATGATGGCGTCCCCGCCGAACTCCAGTTCCGGGCCGTGCCGTCGTACTCGCACAACCCGCACGCCGCCGACCTCGTCGACACCGGGCTCATCTTCGGTCTGGGTGAGCACGGTGACCTCGTCACCGGCTGCCACCTGGGCGGCCGTGATCGCGGCAACGTGACGGCCCAAACCGCCATAGACCAGCGGTGGATATTCCCAAGACAGGTGCAATACGCGCACCCGGTGACGGTACCTGACCTGAGCACGGGCTGCGGCAGCGGCTCCCGGTTCCGCGCTAGTCGAAGAGCAGCATCAGGTAAGCGGCGAAGAGCGCGAGGTGCACCACCCCATGCAAGACGTTGGTTCGTCGGCTTGCGAACGTCAGCATCGATACCGCCAGGGTTGCGGCCAGCAACACGATGCTCTTCGGCTCCAAACCCAAGACAATCGCTTTGCCGGTGACGATGCCCACCGCCAACACTGCGGGGATAGTCAGGCCAATCGTGGCTGCAATCGACCCCAAGTATAGATTCACCGAGCGTTGCAGTTTGTTGGCCAGCGCCGCCCGCAGACCGGTCATGGCTTCCGGCGACAGGATCAACAGCGCAACGATAAAACCGCCGAGTGCGACCGGTGCGCCAGACTCCTCGATTACGTAGTCGATTGGGTAGGCCAGTTCTTTGGACAGCAGCACCACTGGGATCAGGAACGCCAACAGCAGCAGCGCGTGCGTGCTCACAGACCGGACAACCAGCCCCGGATGCTCGTCGTGAGCGTCATCCGCTAGATCATCTTCGTCGTCCTCGTTGTCGTCCTCGGCGTCGTCAGTCTCGCTGCCGGCAGCGATAACCGCTGCGGCGCCAGACGATGTGGTTGTCGCCTGGGCGGTTGCCGGCTGCGGCGACGTCGTGGGCGCAATGAAGATTTCTCGATGCCGCACGGTTTGGATCGCTAGAAATACGCCATATAGGGCGAGGAAGATCACCATGAACATGATCTCTTGGGTAGTGCTCAAAGTCTGATCGTCGGTACTGGTGGTGAAGTCCGGCAGTACGAGCCCCAGAAGCGCCAGCGGCATGATGACAGCGAGGTAGGCATTGGCGCCTTGCAGGTTATAGCTCTGTTCGTGGTGCTTCAGTCCGCCCACCAGCAGTGCCAAACCGACGAGACCGCACAGCACAATCATGGTGACCGCGAACATGGTGTCTCGGGCCAAGGTGGGTTGGTTGTCTCCGGTGAGCATCACCGAGGAGATCATCAGCACCTCGATGGAGATCACGCTGAGTGTCAGGATGAGCGTCCCGAGTGGTTCGCCCAACTTCACCGCGAGCGCTTCCGCATGGCGCACCACGTTGAACGCAGCCAGCAGGATCACCACGAACAACCAGCCAAAGATCACCGCAACCTCGCCAAAGCTGCTCAGATTAGACGTCCATTGACTGCCAAAGAGACTGAACAACACCGCGGTCGCAGCGACGATCAGCCAGGTCCATTCGGTCCGCAGCAAAGAAGGTGGTGCCATTGCGGGCCCTCTCACTGGTAGCGGCTGGCGGCTGACACCCCGAGTGCTATCGGGTGGTGTCGCTAGTGACCGTACCCGATCGCGCGGGCGTCGATGTGGCCAAACGGTCCGTCGAATTGCCGGTGATCAGCGGCTGCTGCGATCGCTGCGGCTGAGTCCCAGCCGGTGCGTTCCACCAGTTTGGCCAACTGGGAGACGTTGACGTGATGAGCGCGGTGTCGGTCAGCGGCGTAGCCAGCAGCCGACTCGTGGCTGATCATGAACGCCCAGTCCGACTGCAACGCCAGCACTAGATTTCGCAGCAACTGATCTGCGACCGGGCTGCGTTGCTCGCGCGGCAAGCTCTTCAATAACCGCAGCACTCGGTCCTGGGCGGTGGTGTTGTCCGCCACCATGCTGTGCACCGCTTCGCCGTCCCAGATATGCCAGTCCTTACCTGCCCCCCAGGAACCCGACTCCGGCTGGGTGCGCCCGGTAACCAGGCCCGCATCCACGGCACCAGACAGTGTGGTCACCTGCACCCCGGCCTCGGGCAGTAGTTGCAGGACGCGACGCAGCCAGTGCGGGCCTTCGTGCCACCAGTGGCCAAAGAGTTCGGTGTCGTAGGCGGCGACTACGAGGCCGGGGTGTCCTTGCTCGCCGGCAATATCGGTGAGCCGTCGCCTGACCACATCGACGAAGTCGCGGGCATCGGCTTCCGCTGCCGCTAACGCGCGGTTCGGATCGTAAGGGGCTTTGTCTTCCGGGGCGGTGCTAGTGCTGGTCACCCGGCTGTGCCGGAACCCCCAGTCGTGGTCGTAAGTGTGAAAGTCCCGGTACCACTTGCCCCCGGGATAACCGCGGCGCGGCGACCACACCCGATAGCTGACCTCTAGGTCACGACCAAATCCAACCACGTCGGAGTCGCCGATCAGGGTGCCGGCGCTCGTGGGTGCCCCCACGTGTTGCAGGGTGGGCCCATCCAACAAGAAGTGGCCTATTCCCGCTTGCTGGTAAAAATCCTCCAGCCCGGGGCGGTAGCCGCATTCCGGCGCCCAGATTCCTCGGGGTCGCTGCCCGTAGCGCAGCAACGAATCCTCACGTCCGGCCTGCAGCTCATATGCCACCAAGTCTTCGTCCAGCAGCGGCTGAAACGGGTGTGCCAGGGGTCCGCCCAGCAGTTCAATCGCGCCCCGGTCGGCCAGGTCGCGCAGAACCGGCGAACCGCCGTGGCACCAGCGGTTCTCGAATGACTCCTGGGCGCGCAGCGACTGCTCGGCTTCCCAGCCGCCGAGTTCGCGGCGCATTGGGTCAGGTTCTGCGGTCATCCCGACGGCCCGCCAATGCCGGTCGGCCAGCCAGATCTGCTGCAGGTCCAGGCAGTAGGGATCGTCTAACTGGGCGGCAACGATCGGCGTCACGCCCAGGGTGAGTAGATCCTGCTGGCCAGCATCAGCCAACTCATCCAGGACCGTGACCACTGGGTCGTAAGACATCGCCCAGGCCTGATGCAGCCACTCTTCTCCCACTGGCCAGGAGCCGTGGTGCGCTAGCCACGGCAGGTGGGTGTGAAGCACCAAACAAAACGTGCCGACCGGTGACTGCGGATTACTCATCCGCCGGCCTTGCGAGCGGTGCCGATCAGGTCCAGCGATGAGGGCGCGAGGTCGGGGTTTTCGTCGAGCAGTTCCACGGTGAAGTCGGTCACGGTTACGGCGGCCACGTCAGCGTCGAGTTGCTCCGGCCACTCCTCGGCCAAGATCGCATCCACCTGGCGTTGCACCAGTGGGCCGCGGTCAGCTTCCATCTCAGTCAATCGGGGGCCCAGGAAGAGCCCGAACGTGCGGGGATCAACGAATCCAGCCTCGGTGAGCAGCGGTGCGATCTGGTCGGCGTCGAACTCCTCGACGTGGAACGGGTTGGTGGGCTTCTCACCCCGCCCCAGACCCGGGGAAAACGTCAGTCGGTTCGGCGTCGACACCACGATCCGACCACCGGGCCGCAATACTCGGTGGGCTTCGCGGAAGAAACCGGCCAAATCCCACAGGTGTTCGATGACTTGCAAACTGACCAGCAGGTCAGCGCAGCCGTCATCTAGCGGCAGATCCACCAGGTTCGCCCGGACTGCGGAGACCTCCGGATACCGGGCGGAGACATGACTCACCGCGGTCTCGTCGTAGTCCACCGCAATCACTTCAGTGCCGGCTTGCCGCAGCAACTCAGCGCCATAGCCCTCGCCACAGCCCGCTTCCACGACTACCCCAGCGATCCCCGAGCTACGAATCCACTCATAGACGGCCTCATGCCTGCGGAACCAGTAGTTTTCCCGGGCAATTCCGGG
>JAHZLH010000045.1 GCA_022599915.1 Actinomycetes bacterium | reverse complement strand
GGTCGGATCTCACGACTCGGTGAATCTCTGGAAATCCAGCCAGGTGGCGGTGCTAGGCAACGAGATCGCAGCCACTATCCATCCTGCAGGCGTTTCAAAACCGCGCCGGAGATTGCAGCCAAGACCACCAGGCCGATGGCGAGCAGCAGCCACGGGTTGGTGTCGGAGGGTGTGACTGCCGCCATGGTCATTACATAGGCGGCGTTGCCCACCGCACCCTCGGGCGCCCCGTAGGGCAGGGCGCTGTCAGCACGGCTATTCGACGCTGCCAGGTAGGCACTGGCTTGGGCGGGATCGTCGCTGGAGGCCACGATCTCGGCATATAGTTCCTCGGTGCCTTGGCTCTGCAACTCGGCGCTACCTGCCGCTAGCGCGTCACCACCGCTAGCCGCATCGTTCAAACCGACCGCTAGTTCGGTCAGGGCAGCGGACACTTCCACCGTGCCAAAGGCGACTTCACCCGCTGCTACCGCCAACTCCTCGCTACCGACGGCGAGTTCTTGGCCCCCATCGGCCACGACCTCGGCACCTTCGTCCAACGCTTGCGCACCTTCGTCGAGCGCCTCGGCCCCTTCGGCGGCGGCCTCGATCCCAGCGCTGAGGTCTTCCAGGCCTTCAACTAGCCCCTGTTCGCTGGGATTGTTCGATCCGCTGCGCAGCGCCAGCGACAACTCGTCGACGCCGGTCTTGATCTGGGTGAGTGCCAGGTAGAGACCCTGGGCGCTTTCGGTGGTGACGTAAGCGCGCAGGCTGAGTTTCTTCAAATCGACTTGCGCCGTAACAAGTTCTGCCAGTCCCTTCACCAGTTCTGGACACCCGTCTGGCGTCGGCAATGACGGCGTACATGACGCATTGACGCCCTGCTGCAGTTGAGCTGTGGCGCTTTGCAGTTGTTCTCTGACCGCGAGGAGTTCGTTATTGATCGTCACCAGGCTGTTGCGCACGACTTCGGACAAGGCGACCGAGGTGGTCACCAGGGTTTCCAGCGTCACGGTGCCGGTCGGAGCGGGCGAGGGTGTCGGGAAGATCGGGTTGCCATTGGGTTCGGTCGGGATTGTTGTTGGCGTAGGTATGGGTTTGATCGGCTCGGGTAGCGGTGGGTCGTTGGGGCTGCCCACTGCATCCGCGAGTTCCTCGGCACCATTGGTGAGCGCCGTTGCGGCGTCGGTCAACTCCGGCATGGCCTCGGCCAAAACCTCAGTGGCTTCGGCTAGTTCGGTGATGCCGACGGCGAGGCCTTCGGTGCCTTCCGCCAGATCGACTGCCCCCAACGCAAGAGCGGCACTACCGGCAGCGACGTTTTCGGTCCCGGGTACCAACAGATCCGAAACCCCGGCGCTGGCGGTATCTGCCCCGGTCGCAGCCTCGGTGATGCCGGTGGACAACTGCGCCGCCCCTTGGGCGAGTGCCAGAGTTTGTTCGTTCAGTTGGTCCACGCCGGACGCCAACTCTTGGTTGGCCGACACCGAGTTAGTGAGCAGTTCATCGCTGAACTCAGCCGCAGGGTCTTGGCTGGTACGCACAGCGGCCGCCGTGAGCAGCGTTTGCGGCACTGAACCGTTCCGCACGACTGCGTCAAAGGCCACAGTTTGGGTGTAGTCGCCCAACGGCGGGTACAACACCAGACTCCACGCGAGCACAGTGTCACCCTGCTCGTTGGTGGTCACAGCTGCCGTGCCGGTATCAGTCAGATCCCAGTCAGCAGGGACCACCGTGGTCAGCGTGCCCACCAATGGAGCGAACACCGGCAACTTTTTGCTCTGCGGTTGTCCGGCGGCATCGGTGTAGCGGATCTTCTGGTCTTTGGCGTCAATGTTGGTGATCGTGTACTTGATGCGAGCCCCACCGGAGGCTCCCAACATTTGCTCCGGATCAATGATCTGGTCGTTCAACGTGTACTGGGCATGCATAGCCAGCGGCATCGGCTTGTCCACTAGTGCCCGGGTGAGAATCAACTGCGGCTCGGGTCCGCCGATTTCTACCTCGATGCCGTTTGCGCTGACGACTGGGCGGCCGCGCTGGTTGAGGTAGGTGACGTTGGCGGTGGAGGTCGGGTCCAAAACGGTGCGCTGCTCGCCACCGGTGCTGGCCAGTCGGCTGATGATTTCTGAATCAATCGGTAACCCGGTGGGATCGAGCGAGGCCATTACGATCTCGTCGTTGACCAACGTGTCCTCAGGTGTGATTTGTTCGCCGGCAGCAGGACCGGTAGCGGGTGAGGTCATCACTGCGAGTCCGATGACGAGACCGAATCCAGTCAGGAGTGCGAGTAGCGATTTCACGATGATGCCCCCACTTTCTCCGCCGGGGCGGCGGGTGATGGCGGATCACCGGCATCACCGTCGTCGTCTTCCCGAGGGCTGGGCAGAGTACGGGCCAATCGATTCAACGTGATGGCCAGGAAGCCGCTCAACAGCAGCGGCAGCACCGACACTTGAATCACACTGCCTTGGCCGATCGCGGTCAGATCGACCAACGACAGTGCCACCCCGGTAACAATGCCGCCGAGTATCAGCGGCAGACCGTATTTGCGGGCCGGAGTGTAGGCGCCGATGAGTGCTAGCAGCACCAATCCCCAGGCGGCCATCATGCCTTGGTTGTGTTGTGTGAATGGGATCAGTGCGGCGAGTAGACCGAACACGGCAGCGACGAAACCACCGCCGAGTACCAACATGACCACCCGAACTGCTGGTCCGCGTCCGATACCAGGGACGCCTCGTGGCAGCCACACCACTAGTGCTCCGATGATCGACGAGATGGTTACGGCAAGCGGCAGGAATGCGTCCGTGGGATCTGGGGCAATCGTATTGGTGCAGATCCACCAGGACACCAGTCCCGCGATCGCCGCCCAGATTAAGCCGACGGTGGGAGCGGTGGCTTCGGCAACGGTGCTGGGGTGATCGTCAGGTAGTGGTTCATGAATGGTTTCCAGTGAGGCCGGATCGCCTTCCACGTTGAGTTCCGGCAGGGCGCGATCCAGCCACTTCGGCAGCCACCAGGTGGCTTTCGCCGCCAGTACCATCAAGGCCGGGACCAGCACGCAGCGCACGATTGTGGCATCCACCAACACAGCGGTGGCTAAGCCGACGCCGAACATCTTCACTACCGCACCCGGCACCAAGATGAACGATGCGAAGACCACCACCATGATCGAAGCAGCGGCGGTGACGACTTCGCCAGTATCAGCCAGGCCCCGACGCACCGAGGCGACCATGTCCCCGGTGCGAGTCCAGTGCTCGCGGAACGAGGTCAGCAGGAATACCTCATAGTCCATCGACAGTCCGAACAGCACCGCGAACATCATCATCGGCACATACGACTCAATCGGAACCAACTCGTCCAGTCCCAGCAGTGACGCACCCCAGCCGAACTGGAACACCGCCACCACCACGCCATAAGCCGCACAGATGGACAACAGGTTCATCACCGCAGCCTTGATCGGGATCACTAGCGAGCGGTAGGCCAACAACAGTAGCGATGCGGACAGCAACACCACCCCACCGATGAAGATCGGAAGTGCGGCTGCGATCTCATCGGATAGATCCATCATCAACGCGGTGGAGCCACCAACGTAGGCTTCCTCGTCCTGGCCGCTGGTCGCTGCGGGCAGCACGTTGTCGCGGAGGTCGTTCACCAGGTCTTGGGTGGCTGGGTCGGCGGGACCGGTGGTGGGAATCACTGAGATCACGGCAACGCCGCCGTCGGCGCTGACCACCGCATCACCCACCTGCGTCACACCCGAGGTTTGCCGCAGGTCATCTTCCAACGAGATCAACCGGGGATCGTAGGTGCGGGGATCGGTGCCAGCGGGAACGTCGGAGGTGTCTTTCGGGGCTTCCGCAGCTTTATTCATCTGCACGACGACGGCCAAAGGTCCGGCCTGTCCCGGACCGAAGGCCACAGTGATGAGTTCGTTGGCCTGATAGGCGGTGGTGTCCTTCGGGAGTGCTGACGCATCGGTCTGCCCGAAGGTCATCTGCGTCATCGGCAGTGCCAGCAGCAGCAAGATGCCGGTGGCGGCGATAGCGTGCCGCCACGGTTTCGCGGTGACTGAGTCAGCGATCCGCGCCCAAAAACCATGATCGAGGTGTCTGCCGTCCTCACTGTGCCGGCCGCGATGCACCTTTGGCATCACTCGTTTACCGAGCAGACCGAAGACTGCCGGCACGAACGTCAGTGATGCTGCAATCGCTACTGCCACCACAATCGCCGCCGATAGACCCAACCACGTCAGGAAACTGATCTGGGTTAGTGCCAGACCGCCCAACGCCAGGATCAGGGTGCTGCCGGCGAACACCATGCCAGCGCCAGCAGTGCCGGAGGTGCGGCCGATGGAGTCGTAGACCTCGAAACCCGACCGCAGCAGCGCCCGATGCCGGATGATCAAGAACAGTGCGTAATCGATGCCTACGCCCAGCCCCAGCATGGTGCCCAAGATCGGTGCCACGTCCGGGATGAAGACAGCCCGGCCTAGCAGTCCAATTAGTGCGGTACCGATGCCGACGGTGACAATGGCGTTGACCAGCGGTACGAAGGCAGCCACGAACCGGCGCAACGTCACTAGCAGCACGATGACCGCCATGATCAGACCGAGGCCTTCGGACAGTCGACTGTCGGACTGCGACAACGATTCACCCATCAGTCCGCCGAGGGCTACCTGGCATTCCGGGGCGTTATCGATACCGGTCTGCAAGATGTCCTCAGCGACGTCTTCTTTGCCGATGTAGGCAGAACCGACTTGGATCTGCAGGATGGCGGTCTTCTTGTCCGGTGCCAGCAAGCTGGCGTCGGTATCCGGCCCGGTGACGTCTGCAACGCCGACGACTTTCTTCTCGGCTTCTTCTACTCGTTGGAGGGTGGCGGCACCATTGCCAGAATCCAGCGACGTGGGGCAGGCGATGACCAGTGGCTGCGCATCACTGGAGACCCCAGGGAATGCCCGACCCAGCAAAGTTTGTGCTTGCGCGCTGTCGGTACCTGGCAACACCACGTCCTGTTGGCCCGCGGGCGCCAACCGGTTATTGAGCCCCACGACGGCGATCAACACCAGCAGCCATAGCGCCAAGACGGTCTTGGCGTGAGTGGCGCACCAGTGCGAGACCAGATAAAGCCGGCGGGTCATGCCCCGATCCTGCCGCAGCGGCCTCGTGCTGTGTTCGAAACGCAATATTTGTAGGTGGCGAGGCTGCTGGCAGCAGCCTCGCCTCGGGGATCGACTTGACGGATCGAGTCTGCCGCCCCACCATGGGAACGTGCGAAGAACACGCCTCGTAGTTACCTAGCGCGTCGGCAATAGCCGGCGCGCCACCCTCCGATGCCCCACCGGGCCGGGGGGTTTTTCGTTTCCGGGGCAGGTGACCCGCCCGCCTCGGTAGCGAAAGTCCGCCCCGCGACAGCGGGCGATCCCCGACGGCGGGGCGGATGAGGCGGGGGATAGCGCACAGTAGGGTGCCAAGGGACAATAGTTCCAGGCGCCGCAGCAGCGGGCCGTGGAGACGGCCCGGGACGAAGTGAGGTAGTGATGACCGAACAGATCACTGGTTCGGAGAGCCTAGTCAAATCTCTCGAGCATGCTGGGGTCGAGGTCGTGTTTGGAATTCCCGGTGGGGCGATCCTGCCGGCCTACGACCCGCTAATGGATTCCAGCGGGATCCGGCACATCCTGGTCCGCCACGAGCAGGGCGCTGGCCACGCAGCAGAAGGCTACGCGCAGGCCACTGGCAAGGTTGGTGTCTGCATGGCCACCTCTGGTCCAGGCGCCACTAACCTGGTCACCGCCATCGCGGATGCTCACATGGACTCGGTGCCGATCGTGGCGATTACCGGTCAGGTGCCCAGTAAGGCCATCGGTACTGACGCTTTCCAAGAAGCAGACATTCGCGGCATCACCATGCCGATCACCAAGCACAACTTCCTGATCACCGACCCGGCACAGATTCCCGAGGCCATCGCGCAGGCGTTTCACATCGCCGCCACTGGCCGACCCGGCCCGGTGTTGGTCGACATCAGCAAAGACGCCCTGCAGGCGATGACGACGTTCACCTGGCCGAAGCAGATCAACCTGCCCGGCTACAAGCCCACCACTAAGCCGCATTCGCGGCAGTTGCGGGCTGCTGCGGAGATGATTCTGAACTCCCAGCGCCCGGTGCTGTATGTCGGGGGCGGTGTCATCAAGGCGGACGCCAACGAAGAACTGTTTGAACTGGCGGAGTTGACCGGGATTCCGGTGGTGACCACGCTGATGGCTCGCGGGGCCTTCCCCGATGGTCACGACCAGCATCTGGGCATGCCAGGCATGCACGGCACGGTCGCGGCTGTTGGTGCACTGCAGCAGGCTGACCTGCTGATTGCACTGGGTACCCGGTTCGACGATCGGGTCACGGGTCACCTGCCGAGTTTCGCCCCAGAAGCCAAGGTGATTCACGCCGACATCGACCCGGCTGAGATTGGCAAGAACAGGCCTGTCGACGTCCCGATTGTGGGTGACGCTCGCCCGATCATTGCCGGGTTGACCTCGGAGTTGCAGCGCCGCATCGACGCAGGCGCTACCACCGGCTTCGCCGAGTGGTTGGCCAAGGTGTCGGATTGGAAGCAGACCTACCCGTTGGGCTATGACGATCCACATGACGGCACATTGTCCCCGCAGTATGTGATCCAGCGTCTGGGTGTCATTGCCGGACCGGAAGCCATCTATGCCGCCGGGGTTGGTCAGCATCAGATGTGGGCGAGTCAGTTCATCGACTACGCCAACCCACGCACGTGGTTGAACTCTGGTGGTGCCGGCACCATGGGGTACGCGGTTCCCGCGGCCATGGGCGCCAAGGTCGGGCAGCCCGACACTGTGGTGTGGGCGGTTGATGGTGACGGTTGTTTCCAGATGACCAACCAAGAACTTGCGACCTGCACCATCAACAACATTCCGATCAAGGTGGCGTTGATTAACAACTCCTCGCTCGGCATGGTGCGGCAGTGGCAGACGCTGTTCTACAACGAGCGTTACTCCAACACTGACCTGCAATCCCACGACTTCCCGGACTTCGTGAAGTTGGCCGAGGCCTACGGCGCAGTGGGTCTGCGTTGCGACAACGAGGCTGAGGTTGACGCCACCATCGAAAAGGCGATGTCCATCAACGACCGTCCGGTGGTCGTGGACTTCCGGGTGCACAAGGACGCGATGGTGTGGCCCATGGTCGCGGCCGGCACTAGTAATGACGACATTAAGGTCGCCCGCGATTTGGCGCCGAAGTGGGACAGGGAGGACTGATCCAATGTCACGGCACACATTGTCTGTTCTGGTGGAGGACGTCCCGGGCGTGCTCGCCCGCATTGCTGGGCTGTTCTCCCGGCGTGGCTTTAACATCGAAAGCCTGGCGGTCGGCCCGACCGAGAAGGATGGCGTATCTCGGATGACCATCGTGGTCAGCGTGGCGGATCTGCCGCTGGAACAGGTCACCAAGCAGCTAAACAAGCTGGTGAACGTCATCAAGATCGTGGAGTTGGAAGACGCCAACAGCGTCCAGCGGGAACTGATCATGGTCAAAGTGGCCAGCACCAACGACAGCCGCAGCCACATCCTGGAAACCGTGAACCTGTTCCGGGCCAAGGTCGTGGATGTGGCACCCGATGCGCTGACAGTCGAAGCGACCGGCGACCACGGCAAGCTCGATGCCTTGCTGCGGGTGCTGGAACCGTTTGGCATCAAAGAACTCGTGCAGTCCGGTGCCGTGGCGGTCAGCCGTGGCACCAAAGGCATGAGTGAACGCCAGCTTCGCAGCGCTTGAGGACGGGTGGCCGCAGCGCCGCCTGACCGCGACCGTATCCTTAACTAATAATTCCCTTGTATCCGCGATTCTTTTGAATCCCCTGCGGCCCCACCGGCCGCGCCCCAGTGAGAAGAGGACTTCCTGTGGCCACGCTGTTCTACGACAATGACGCTGACCTGTCGATCATCCAAAATCGGGTGGTTGCGATCTTGGGCTATGGCTCCCAGGGTCACGCCCACGCGCTCAGCCTTCGCGACTCCGGCGTCGATGTCCGGGTCGGTTTGAAGGAAGGCTCCGGCAGTCGGGCCAAGGCTGAGGCTGAAGGGTTGCGGGTCGTGGACCCCGCCACTGCGTCCGCCGAGGCTGACGTGATCATGGTGCTGGTGCCGGATCCGGCCCAGCGCGACCTCTACAACGAGGCGATTGCCCCCAACCTGCAAGATGGTGATGCGCTGTTCTTTGCGCACGGCTTCAATATTCGGTTCGGCTACATCAAGCCACCGGCCACAGTGGATGTGGCCATGGTCGCCCCCAAGGGTCCCGGCCACCTGGTGCGTCGCGAGTACGCGGCCGGTCGTGGCGTGCCCGCCATCATCGCGGTGGAGCAGGACGCTACCGGTCAGGCCTGGCCGCTGGCGCTGTCATACGCCAAGGCGATCGGTTCGCTGCGTGCGGGTGGTATTAAGACCACCTTCACCGAGGAGACCGAGACGGACCTGTTCGGTGAGCAGGCAGTGCTGTGCGGCGGTGCTTCGCAGTTGGTGCAGTACGGCTTCGAAACCCTGGTCGAGGCTGGCTACCAGCCTGAGGTCGCCTACTTCGAGTGCCTGCACGAGCTAAAGCTCATCGTGGACCTGATGTACGAGGGCGGTATCGCCAAGCAGCGCTGGAGCGTTTCCGACACCGCCGAGTACGGCGACTATGTCTCCGGACCCCGAGTGATCGATCCGCGGGTGAAGGAGAACATGCAGGCGGTGCTCGCCGACATTCAGTCCGGTGAGTTCGCTGATCGGTTCATCAAGGACCAAGATGCTGGCGGCCCGGAGTTCCTGGAGTTGCGCGCCAAGGGCGAGCAGCACCCGATTGAGGGCACCGGTCGTGACCTACGCAAGCTGATGGCTTGGGTCGAAGGCGACGACGAGGACTACGTCGAAGGCACCGCTGCCCGCTGATCAAGCTGGTGCGCTGGTCAGCAACTGTCGTTGTTGATGCGACCGTCCGGCATGGTGGTGTTGCAGAAGCGCGACCTAGAGCTACTAAAGCCGGGTAACTCCAATTTCGCGCCGGTCATGTCCGCGCCGTACAGATTCGCGCCGGTTAGGTCCGCGTACGGCAGGTCCGCTTCGGTCAGGTTCGCTTCGGTCAGGTTCGCGTACATGAGCTTCGCGCGCAGGTCCGCCTGGGTCAGGTTCGTTTTGGTCAGGTTCGCGTGGGTCACGTTTGCGCTGTTCAGGTACGCGTGGGCTAGGTTCGCGGAAGTGAGATTGGCTCTGGTCAAGGTCGCCTTGTCTAACCAGGCGGAAAACATGTGCGCGCTGGTGAGGTTCGCGTCGGTCAGGTTTACATTGACCATTGACGCTTCTTGCAGGTTCATGTTTCTCAGATCCGCGCGGGTCAGGTCCGTGTAGAGAAAGTTCGCGTGGGACATTTCCGCGCCGTACAGTTTCGCGCTGTCGAGTTTGGCTCTGCCGAAGGTAGCGAGGGGTAGCTGTGCGCCGCGCAGGTCGGCGTTGGTCAGGTCCGCGCCTTCAAAGTCCACTGTAAAGAGTGGTGGATCAATGCACTCCTGCAACGGCATCAATAGAGAAATCCCCCTCCTGTCGGTGCATCCGGTCACCTTAGCGCCGGACAGGTTCGCCCCGGATAGTTTGGTGCGGGACAGGTCCGTGTTCGACAGGATCGCACCGGACAGGTCTGCTCGCTCCAGATGCGCCTGAGCCAGGTAGCAGGAGGTCAGGTCCGCTCCGGGTTGTAACTTGACGTCCTTACAATCCTTCATACCGAACTGCTTGGGGTCGTTGAAGACCACGCGCGGGGGTTCCGGCGGCCAGGCGCTTCGGTTAACGGCGCTGATGGTTGTGACAAAAGTGCTTTCATACAGCTTGTCGCCGTCGTCGGGATGGTCGTGCTGTTGAGTGAGGCTCAATACGAGGCCGTGTGCGTTGCGAGCCCGCTTGGCTTTCTTGCGCCCCAGGTTGGTTACGACGTTGCTGTGTTTCGCCTTCAGTTTTTTGGTCGAGAACTGGTCCAGTTCATGGGCCTTCCCATTCTTCTTGACCGCGACAAGGCGCATATGGAAGCGGTGATTGTTGCCGTCACGCTTGCGCAGCCGGGCGTCCCATTTCAGCCTGGCGGTAACCAGTCGACCATCCGCGGAAACGGATGCGTCTTCGACTTTGATGCCACGCTTCTTGGTCGCTTTCGCTGCCATCGGAGCGGTGGTGTGCGCTGTCTGAGCTGGGGTGACAGAAGTGGGCGCCGCGGCTTGTGCTGGCAGGGCCGGAATCACCACCACTGCCAACGATACGGTCACGACCGCAGCGGTGAAGTTTCGCAGGCTCATGAGGGTCCGTCCTGAAACATCGATAATGGCCAATAGTTGTTCTAGGTCCTTCGATCCTATCCGCAAGAGGCCACCGTGTTGTCACGTCGCTGCCCCAGTTCACCTAGATGACGGTCGCCGACGGCAGCGAATCTAATCTGAGCCTGAACCCGTCGGTTGGTATGGAGTTGATCTTGGTTTGTGGGGTCCCAGTGATGGGTTTGGCTCATGCCGAACCGGTAGGCCCGCAAGCGTCGTTCGATGGTCGTGGCCGCCCGCATCTGGTCGAAGACCAGTGGCATGCCACCGTGACGGATCACGTCAATGTCCTCGATCGAATCCGCCCCCGCACTCATCGCCGCGATCAAGCTCAAAGCCTCGGGCGGCGCATTGGCCGCAGCACCATCGATTCCGGTGGGGGGGCAGATACACATGCTCACTCACCAGCCCCGGCAGGCCGAGTTGGTCAGTCAACTCCAACATCGGAAGCCAGCCCGCGGTGCCGATCAGATTCGGCTCGTCGGCAGTCACTGAAATCGCAGGAACTGTATGAGAGGTGTGCGTCCAGGGGATGAGCCTTCCTGAACCGGAAACTGGGGCTCGACAACCACGGTTTTCCCTGGTCAGTGCCTCATTTCGTCGTTGAACATGGCCTCGAAACGATCACGAACCGACGGATGGCGGCTTAGTGGGGCAGCCCTAGCTGTTCCATCGTGTAGTCGAAGACTTCGGCGGCTAACTCGTTGTCCAAACCCGGGCCGGTCGGCTCGGTGATGGCGTTCTCAG
This sequence comes from Actinomycetes bacterium, assembly GCA_022599915.1. Taxonomy (NCBI): domain Bacteria; kingdom Bacillati; phylum Actinomycetota; class Actinomycetes; species Actinomycetes bacterium. The sequence continues at coordinate 15,930 of JAHZLH010000045.1, read as the reverse complement.
CCAGAAATGCGCCGGACTGACCTACCAGTGATGGATCAAGGGCGGCGAATGTGACTGCGGCTGCGCCCTCATCCAGGCTGTTGACGCCGTCTTTGCGGAAACCGGTGGTCATCAACTTGGTGCCAATTACTCCCGGGTGCACCGCGTAGAAATCCACCCGATCCTGTCGCCGCGCCCATTCACGAGCCATCAGCAGGTTGGCCAGTTTGGTGGTCATGTGGGCGCGGAAGTGGTTATAGCGGCGCTCGGCATAGCCGGGGTCGTCTAGATCGAACTTGCCCCGACCGTGGGCTGTGGACGATAGGAAGATCACCCGCCCCCGCTCGGGCATCGTCGGCAGCAGCAACGCAGTTAGCAACGATGGCGCCATATGGTTGACCGTCCACATGATTTCTTCGCCGTCGGCATTGGTCACTCGTTCCCGCTCGTACACGCCAGCGTTGTTGATCAGCACATCGGCTGCACTGGCTGCACCTGCTAGTTCGGGGACCTGGTCGAGGTCGGATAGGTCGGCTACAAGTCCCGCTACTGCCCGATCACCGATGCTGGCCACCGCGGCTTCCACTCTTTCTTGCGACCGGCCATGAACCATAACGTCGACTCCTTGCGCCGCAAGGACTTGTGCCGTCCGTAGCCCAATGCCGTCAGTGGATCCGGTGATGAGAACAGTGGTCATGGCGTCAGTGTGGTGGGCTCGGGGACAACTCGCACCTGCACTAACCAGAGTCGACTGATGGCAGCAGCGAACCGGGCGCGCGGATCAGGCGCACCCGGTCTCGCTGTCGTGGGCTAGTCAGTTGTTTGCATCGCTGCCTTGTCCCGCTCGTTCTTGGCGATCGCTAGCACGGCGAAGGTGGCTAGTGCGTAGGCCATGCCCAACAGCGCCCGATTGACTTCCGGCATCGTGGAGTAGAACGCCAAGTTGTAGGCCACGAGCAGGAAGGGTGTGGCGGCCGCGACCCAGGACAGGCCATAAAACAGTCCGGTGATCGGCACACCTTCGGTACGGTCGCGCACTGATTTGCTGACCGACAAGCTGCCGAAGAACGAAAACAGCACCGCGGTGTAGAGGAAGAACCGATCCGATGCCGCTAGGCCGGGGGAGTACCAGGCGGTGTAGAGGAAGGTGATGGCTCCCAGGCCGAAGGCGAACCAGGACACGCCTTGCCAGGCGCCACTTGGGGGCGGCACGCAGCCGGGGGAACGATCAGGTTGACTGCGTCGTTGTGGCGACGAGGTGGCGCCGGTCTGCCCGGGTGCGCTCGCGGTGGGGAAGGGTTGGGATGGCTGAGCGGAAGTGCTGCTCATGACGGATCTCCTTTCGTGGTGGGGGAAGACGGATCCGGCTCGATGGCGAAGAGGTCGCCGACCTGGACTCCCAGGACCTCGCACAGCGCGATCAGGGTGCTAAACCGGATCGCTTTGGCCCGGTTGTTCTTCAAGATGCTCAAGTTGACGGGGGTGACGCCGACTCGTTGCGAGAGTTCGGCCACCGTCATCCCTCGATCAGCGAGTAGTTGGTCGAGTTGGCAGACCACGTTCATGTCGTCACGCATGTCACACCAGCCCCTCAACGTCTTCTTGCAGCGCACGACCGCGGGCAAAGGCTGACGCCAACAGCAAGATCAGTAGCGCCAGGAAAAACGGTGGAATCGAGTAGTAATGAACCGCTTCCAGTGGCGCGGATAGATCCAGGTAGTCCACAAAGGCGTGGGCCGCGAGCAAGTTGAGGGTGTCTGCGCCAGCGCTGGCCACCGCGATCGTCAGGGCGAGCCACCGCAACAATGACGCATTGCCTCGGTGGAAGGGGTTCCCAGCGGCGATGCGGGTCAGCAGGATCGCGAGCAACGCTGCCACTATTCCCAGACCTGCCGCCCACATCGAGGTCCCGAGATCAGTGAGTAGTCGCAAAGTCCAGGGGATCGGCTCACCGGTGGGGTCTGACTCGACCACCACGTTGACCGTCAAGCCGTTGTAGGGCGGTTCCAGGTAGGTATTTGGGGGTAGCCCGGGCACGGTTGCAAGGAGTTCGCGGCTACCGGGGTTGTCGATGTCCAGCGTCGCAGCACCACCGGACTGCAGCAGTTGCTGTACCGGTAGTGCTATCGCTGTGACCAGCGCTACCGCTGCACCCAGCCACAGCACCAACGCAATCGGCTGACCGAATCGTTCTGCGGTGCTGTGCGACTGTTCTTCACCGGCCATGGCTCCTCCTGGCATATCGTTAGTCGATACAACGATAAACGATAATAACGAAAATCGATATAGTCAACCTGGATGAGTTTCCGCCCGTTCTGGGTTGTCATCCCGCGCCAGTAACGACTAGTCGCCTAGATTGGCGAGCAGAAGGTGCGCCGGAATCGCCGGCCGCTGGCTTGGGAGGCCAACATGCACTCGGAGATCAAGTTTTCACCGTCGTTTGCTTCTGCCGAGGTGACGCTTAGTCCGGGCGAGGCCTGCAAGGCTGAGGCCGGCGCGATGCTGGGTATGGCGGGGGTGGAGATTGAGACCAGCACCCAGGGCGGATTGATGAAGGGCCTGAAGCGGTCGGTACTCGGCGGCGAGTCGTTCTTTATGAACACCTTCACTGCCGGAAACGCTGGCGGCACTGTCACCTTTGCGCCGACGCTGCCGGGTGACATTGTGTCCTGGCAATTGACGGGCCAGACGGTCTACCTCCAGTCCGGTGCCTACCTCGCTTCCGCGATGGGAATCGAGGTCGACACCAAATTCGGGGGTGGCAAGACCTTCTTCAGCAGCGAGGGGCTGTTCATCCTGAAATGCTCCGGACATGGTGAACTGCTGGTTTCGTCGTATGGCGCCATCGATGCCAAACAGTTGGCGGCCGGGGAGAGTTACACCGTCGACACCGGGCACATGGTCGGTTGGTCTGAGGGAGTGCAATACAACGTCCGCAAGGTGGGCAACTGGAAATCTACCTTCCTGTCCGGTGAGGGCCTAGTGGTGGACTTGACCGGACCGGGCGTGATCTACACCCAGACTCGCTCCCAAGACGCCTTCCTGGACTGGCTGCTGCCCAAAATTCCCTCATCCAGCAACTAATCGCCAGCGCAGCATCGGACTGACCGGACCTGCCGACCGCTCGTGAAACGGTTCACAAGCCGGGACGTACACTGGAGCGGTCCATCCCCCAGGTCTGGAGAAACCTGCTGTGAGCAAGCCTGTCGTCCTCATCGCTGAGGAACTCTCACCCGCCACTGTCGATGCGCTCGGTCCCGATTTCGAGATTCGCTACTGCAACGGCGCGAACCGTGAGGAACTGATCCCCGCTATCGCTGATGTCGACGCGATCCTGGTGCGATCAGCCACCAAAGTGGACGCAGAAGCGATCGCCGCTGCGAAGAACCTCAAGGTGGTAGCGCGTGCTGGCGTCGGGCTGGACAACGTAGATGTCAAAGCCGCCACTGAGGCGGGCGTCATGGTGGTGAACGCACCCACCTCGAATATCGTCAGCGCCGCCGAACTTGCGGTCGCGCTGTTGCTCGCCTCGGCGCGCAATGTGGTTCCCGCCAACGAGGCACTGCGGGCTGGTGAATGGAAGCGCTCCAAGTACAGCGGGGTTGAGCTCGCCGACAAGGTGGTCGGTGTGGTCGGCTTCGGCCGGATTGGGGTCCTCGTCGCACAGCGGCTGAGCGCCTTCGGCGTGCAACTGATCGCCTACGATCCGTTTGTGCAGCCCGCCCGGGCCGCCCAGCTCGGCGTGCAAATGGTGGAACTGGATGAACTGCTCGCTCGGGCCGATTTCATCACCGTCCACCTGCCCAAGACTCCGGAAACCATCGGTCTGATCGGAGACGAGGCGCTGCACAAGGTCAAGCCAGAGGTGCGGATCATCAACGCCGCCCGCGGTGGCATCGTGGATGAGGCCGCCCTGCACAGCGCGATTGTCGACGGCCGAGTTGCTGGGGCGGGACTGGATGTCTACGCCAAGGAGCCCTGCACCGATTCCCCGCTGTTCGAACTGGAAAGCGTGGTCGCCACTCCGCACTTGGGTGCCAGCACCGGCGAGGCGCAAGAGAAGGCTGGTGTCTCGGTCGCACGCAGCGTTCGACTGGCGCTGTCTGGCGAACTTGTTCCCGATGCGGTCAACGTTCAGGGTGGGGTGCTCGCCCAAGAGGTGAAGCCACTGCTGCCGCTGGCGGAAAAACTGGGCGCCATCCTGTGCCGGTTGTCCACCAACCCCATCGAGCGGGTCGATGTCGAGGTCCTCGGCGAAGTTGCCGGTGAAGACGTTCGGGTGCTGGAATTGGCGTCCTTGAAGGGGCTGATTGGGCAACTCGTTGATGATCCGGTGTCGTATGTCAACGCACCCATCATGGCCAAGGGTCGAGGTATTGAGGTGAGTCTGCGGACTGACTCGGAATCTTCCGACCACCGCAATGTGGTCCGGGTCGTTGCCACTCAGGTAGATGGCAGTCGCAGCACCGTTGCCGGGACGGTCGTCGGTCCCCGGCATGAGCCGCGCCTGGTCGAGGTCGATGAGTTCGACGTCGAAGTGGCGATCACCGAGCACATGGCCGTCTTGGGCTACGTTGATCGCCCCGGTGTGGTCGGCAGTTTGGGTCAGATTCTCGGCGAAGCCGGCATCAACATCGCCGGTATGCAGGTCGGTCGGACCACGGCCGGTGGCCGCGCGCTGACGCTACTGACAGTGGATTCCGCGGTGCCCGCTGCGACGATGGAGCGGATGGTTGCCGAGGTCGGGGCCGGATTTGGCACTGCCGTCGACCTCGAGAATTAGCGTGGTCGCGCTGTTCGGTGACTGTGGCAGCCAATAGCCGCTGCTCAACGTGGCGCCGGGCTGGCTGGTCGGGTGAGCAGTGCGCCGGCGTTAGCCAGCGACAATGTCGCCTTCGGCGCTGTCCACCTTGATGCCCTGGGTGGTGAGGTAGGCCTTGGCTGCGTCGATATTGCTAGGAGTCCCGTCCAACTCGATGATGAGCCAGCCGAAGTGGTTTTCGATGGCGGCCCGGCGAATGTTCGGTACGACGTCGAAGTCCTTCACGATGTGATAGATCACAGGTTCGGTGACTTGATCTTCTGGGAAGGTCAACCGGAGATGTTCGGACATGTGGTCCTCCTCTGCCTCACAGCGTAGTGCCCCTGTCACACTCAGGTATGGCCTCCCGTCGATATCTGCCACCGGTGGAGTGGCTCGCCGAGGATGGTGAGTGGCCCAGCGGTCCTTTCGCGGCTGACGCTCCGGTATACGCGACGACGACAGCCGCACTCGTGCAGCGGCTACAACGCTGCATTGACGACCGAGGGCTCACTTTGCGAGCTGCCGCACAACCGGCGGGCATGGATCCGACCTCGCTGTCGCGACTGCTGACCGGCAAGGTAGTGCCCGATTTGGGCACCATTGCTGGCCTGGAGCAAGCGTTGGCTGTTGACCTGTGGCCGGGTCGGGTGCGGCACTGACTGGCAGGGCCGGGTAAGTGCAACAGCAGTCCGGACTCATCGTGGGCAAATCGGAAGCGAAGGTGCAAGACTGAGCCGTACCAAGGTTGGAGGAAGGCCAGTGGAGACACGTCGTTGCCGGATATGTGCGACTGAACTGACCAAAACCTTCGTGGACTTAGGGATGTCGCCCCCGTGTGAGGACTTCCTCAGTGCCGAGCGCGTGGATGGCGCTGAAGCGTTCTACCCACTGAACGTAAGGATCTGCGAGAAGTGCTTGTTGGTCCAACTTCCGGAGTACATACCCCCTGACGAAATCTTCACTGATGAGTACGCCTATCACTCGTCGTACTCTTCCTCGTGGCTCCGTCACGCTGAGCTGTACAGCCAGCGAATGATTGAAAGGCTTTCATTGGGCAATGCGTCCTTAGTGATGGAGGTTGCCAGCAACGATGGCTACCTGCTGCGCAATTTTGTTGCGGCTGACATCCCGGTCCTGGGTATTGAGCCTGCTGGAAATGTGGCAGAAGTGGCGATTACGGAAGGAGTGAGAACTGAAAAGGTATTTCTCGGCCAGGAATCTGCCAGTCGGATCGTCGCGACCTACGGCAAGGCTGACTTGCTGGCCGGAAATAATGTCTTCGCTCATGTCCCCGATCTGCACGACTTCGTAGCTGGCCTCGCCACACTGCTGGCGCCACAGGGGACCATCACGTTGGAGTTTCCACATCTGCTGCGTCTCATCGAACTGCGGCAATACGACACGATTTACCATGAGCACTTTTCCTACTTCACGCTTCTAACCGCGCAACGAGCGCTAGCGCTGTCTGACCTGGTCGTTGTAGACGTCGAGGAGTTGCCGTCACACGGCGGTTCGCTTCGTCTCTTCGTGCAACATTCCGCTGGAGCGGGTCAGCCCACTGCTGCGGCAGCCAAGGTGCTGGCGGATGAGGCCGCGGCAGGTTTGGATTCGGTGGCCGGCCACAGTGGATTCGCAGCTGAAGTGGACACGGTCAAAGCCAATCTGCTCGAGTTCCTCATACAAGAGAAAAGAGCGGGACGAGTTGTCGTTGGTTACGGTGCTCCCGGCAAAGGAAACACACTCCTGAATCATTGCGGTATTCGGGCCGATCTGTTGCCGTTTACCGTCGACATGAACCCCAACAAACACGGCATGTTCTTGCCTGGTTCGCACATTCCCGTTTTGCCGCCGGAAGCCATCGCCGATCAACAGCCCGACGTAGTGCTCATCCTGCCGTGGAATCTTCGCAAGGAGATAGCGGCCCAACTTGAGTACGTCCGTGACTGGGGTGGACGTCTCGCAGTGCCGATTCCAGAACTTGAGGTGTGGTGATCTTTCGATGAAGGTAGTTCTGTTTTGTGGCGGCTATGGCATGCGGATGAGGGAAGGTCGAGACGATGTTCCCAAGCCGATGGTCCGAGTGGGAGAGCGACCGCTGCTGTGGCACGTCATGCGCTACTACGCTCATTTCGGGCACAAGGAGTTCATCTTGTGTTTGGGCTTTGGCGCTCACCACATCAAAGAGTTCTTCTTGCACTACCGCGAGACCACATCAAACAACTTTGTGCTCAGACGCGGTGGTGGGGTGGAGTTGCTCTCCCACGACATCTATGACTGGACGATCACCTTCGTCGATACCGGTCTGGAAACTCCCATTGGCGAGCGGCTTCGTCGGGTCAAACCATATCTGGCTGGCGAAGAAATGTTCTTGGCCAACTATGCCGATACCCTCACCGACGCTCCCATGAACGAAATCATCGCCAACATGGCGGCCAATCCGCAGTACGCGGCGTCCTTGTTGGCAGTGCCGCCGCAGATGGCTTTTCACATGGTCGAGCGGGACGCTGAAGACCGGGTGACCGGCATCCTTCCGGTTACCGAGCTTGATGTTGCCCAAAATGGTGGCTACTTCGTGTTCCGCAAGGAGGTACTAGACGAGCTTCAGGAGGGCGAGGACTTGGTGACTGACACGCTTCAGCGGATGTCAAGCAGCGGCAAGGTCTACGCTCACATGCACCGTGGCTTCTGGATGCCGGCTGACACTGTCAAAGAGCGGGCCGAGTTGGAGAAGATGTATCAAAGCGGCAACCGACCCTGGGCGTTGTGGAAGAACGGCGAAATGCTGTGATGTCATTGACCCTTCCACCAGGACCACTGCGCGTCCTCGGGTTAGGAGCTCATCCCGATGATCTTGAGATAGGGGCAGGCGGTCTGCTGCTGACGTTGGCAAACAGCGTCAGTGATCTCACCTATCAAGGGCTTATTTTGACCAGCACGGCGGAACGGCAAGTGGAAGCGGAGCGAGCCGTGACGAACTTCCTGCCGGGATGCGTAACTGAGATATCTTTCGCCGAACTGCCTGATGGCCTTGTGCCCCACCACTGGCTGGCGGCGAAGACCGCGCTAGCGCGGGTAGCGGCAAGCTTCTCGCCGGATGTAATCATCTGTCCGCAACTCGTGGATGCTCATCAGGACCATAGGACGCTGGCCGAACTTGTGCCGACAGTCTTTCGTGACCATCTCGTACTCGGCTACGAAATACCCAAGTGGGATGGCGACCTCGGTCGAGGCGCACCGGGGATCTACGTCTCCCTCGACGAGGAGGTTATGGCCCGCAAATGTGACCTGTTGCGGGAGTCATTTCCGTCTCAGATCGGTCGAGACTGGTTCGACGATAAAGTGTTTCGCGGCCTTGCCAGACTGCGTGGTATGGAGTGTCGGGCACCCTACGCGGAGGCTTACACCTGCAACAAAATGACGCTGACGCCGAGACGAGAGGATGAATAATGCGGGTTCTGCTTACCGGCAATCAGGGCTATCTCGGGACAGTGATGAGCCCGGTTCTCAAAGCCGCCGGACACGAGGTGATCGGTCTGGACACCGGCTACTTCGCTGAATGCGTCCTCGGTCCGATGCCAGATGACGACGAGACCATTGCGATCGATCTTCGTGACGTCACCACAGCACATCTGCGTGGTGTTGACGCGGTCATCCATTTGGGGGCGTTATCCAACGATCCGCTGGGCAGTCTGGCACCAGAAATCACCTACGACATCAATCATCACGCGAGCGTGAAACTCGCGGCCGCTGCCAAAGCCGCCGGAGTTGAGCGATTCCTCTACTCGTCAACCTGCTCCGTCTACGGGGTGCAAACTGGTGACGGCTTGGTCGACGAGTCGGCTCCGTTGGAACCGGTGACTCCCTACGCCATCAGCAAGGTGCGGGTGGAAGCCGATATTAACGAGATGGCCGACGATAATTTCACCCCGGTTTCGCTACGTAATGCCACTGCGTTCGGATTTTCACCGCGGCTTCGCGCAGACATCGTGGTGAACAACCTCGTCGGGTTTGCCCTGCTCTCCGGCGAGATCAAGGTGTTGTCCGATGGCACACCGTGGCGGCCCTTGGTGCACGCCAGCGATATCGCGGCAGCATTCTTAGCAGCGCTGACGGCCGATCGAGCTATCGTCCATCAGCAAGCATTCAATGTCGGTCGGCCCAGCGAGAATCTCAGGGTCAGCGAGATTGCCGAGATCGTCGCTGGCGTCGTTCCTGGGACATCCATTGCCATAACGGGTGAAGCGGGCGGCGATTCGCGCTCCTATCGGGTGGATTTCGCCAAGATCACCGAAGCCTTGCCGCAATACCAACCAGAATGGACAACTGAGCAAGGCGCTGCACAACTCCGCGACGCCTACACCGAATATGGGCTGACCCAGGGGCAGTTCGACAACCAGTTCACGCGCCTGAGCTGGTTGCGACACCTGCAGTCGCAGGGACAGCTGGACGAGTCCTTACATCGTCGCTAGTTGCGGACTCGCTATGACAGTCTCCCCTCGAGTTCAGCCGTTCCGCCCAGCAGTTGTGTCAAGGCCTGGCGGGGTACGGTTGCTGTTGTCAGCAAGGTTCCCAGTCGGCGCGAACCGCGAGTTAGCGGGACCGGGCTGGTGGCTGTCTTCGCTTAAGAAGCTGGAGCGAACGGGTAGGTAGGAAGAATGCCGCACGTCCTGATCATCGTCCAAAATCTGCCGCTGCCGCTGGATCGCCGGGTATGGCTGGAGGCGCAAGCGCTCCGCGATGCCGGCTATCGCGTGTCTGTCATCTGTCCGATGGGCCCAGGTGATCCGCCATTCGAGATCTTGGCGGGAATCGAGCTTCACAAGTACCCGCCGTCACCGCAAGCGCAAGGTGTGTTGGGGTACGCCCGGGAGTTCGCAGAGTCCTGGCTGCGAACGGCTGTTCGAGCCCGCAAGATTTGGCGCGCTGGTCGATTCGATGTGATTCAGGCATGCAATCCGCCTGATACCTACTGGGCACTTGCGCGACTCTTTCGCCGCCAGGGGGTGTCATTCGTTTTCGATCAGCACGACCTCAATCCGGAACTCTTTCTTTCTCGCTTTGGGATTCCTGCCACCCTCAGCCAGTGGATGCAGTACCGGATATTGCTATGGCTTGAACGGATGACCTATCGCAGTGCGCACCGGGTCATCGCGACGAATCGTTCCTACGCCCGGATTGCCGAAACTAGGGGAGGAATACCACCTGCCGAGATCGAAGTCGTCAGATCTGGACCAGACACCGGGGCTATGCGGCCACTAATGCCAGAGCGAGGTCTGGTGCCGGAGGGGCGCCACGTGGTCGCCTATTTGGGCATCATGGGTCCGCAAGACGGGGTCGACAGCCTCTTGCGATCGATGGCCTACCTCGTTCATCAACTGGGCCGTCGTGACATCCACCTGGTTCTTTTGGGCTTTGGTGATGCCATGGACGATCTCCTCGCGCTGGTTGACGAACTTGATATCGGCGAGTGGACCACGTTCACCGGCAGGGCCGATAAGGACATGATCGCGGACTATTTGTCAGCGGCCACGGTAGGAGTCGGCCCAGATCCCAAGAGCGCCCTGAACGACGTATCGACCATGAACAAGATCATGGAATACATGGCCTTTGCTCTGCCCATCATTACCTACGATCTCACCGAGACCAGAGTCAGCGCCGGCGATGCCGCGGTCTATGTTCCGTCGGGCGATGAAGAGGGTTTTGCTGAGGCTATTGCGAATCTGGTCGACGACTCTGAACGGCGCGCGGAACTGGCAGTGGCGGCCCGAGAGCGGGTTGCCTCCGAGTTGGACTGGGAAGTGCAGCGAAAGCGCTACGTGCGAGTCTTTGATGGGCTACTCGGTATCGAACGATCTGAAGAGGTCGAACCCACGTGGCCACAAGTTGATCGACGCAAACGGTCTCCGCAAGGGGGGCTGCCGGCTGATAGTCGAGGCCGCACGGCAATCAACCTACGTGGGCAGGAAGACCTCACTTCCTTTGCAGCGAGCAAAGGTGAAGCCGATGAGGAAGAAGTCACTCAAGGTGATGATGAACCTCACCCCACTGCGGATCCAGACTCACCCCCGAAACGACCGGACTCGAGTCAGTCCACTTGATCGGAGAGCCGTTGCGCACTCCGGTTTTGTCAGGAATCTAGCGGCCTGTGCGCGCGGTGCGACGAAAATCAAAGGCTAGATGTCCGGCAGCGCCTGACAAGTGGTGAACTCCGCTCAGCCAGGGTTGCCATGTTGGGCGAATCCGTCCGATTTGGCTCTCTTGATAACCCGTCGGTCCGATATGGAGAATTCGGTTGAGGGTGGCGGCGTTGCCATATCGACCGAAACCGTGCTCTTGGCCGATTCGAATCCAGTCGTTGCCTTCCCGGAGTAGCCCGCCGTTTCGGGCTCGCCGAGCGTCCGCGACAACTGGTTGTCGTTGGACCGGGTGCCAGGTTCCCGCGATTGGGTCGTCCGCTTGGTAGAGATACAACCGGCTGTTGACTTCACCTGTTACGTCAGCTTTCCCGACCAGGAGATACCAGCGGCCATCTTGGGAAAGGATTACCGGGTCGACGAACTTGTCACCTTTCAGCAGCGTTGCCCGGAAACGCCATTCATACGGAAATCCCATGCATTCATAGAGCCGTAGTTCTCCGCTGGCGCTGCACTCCGGGGTCATGAATAGCCGACCGTTGTACTCGAATACGAAGGGGAACGACATGTGAAAAGGTTCGGTGATTACTGGCTGCAACTCGCCGAAGTTACCGTCGCGATACTCGACTGCACTGATTCGAGCTCGGCCAGTCTCCCATTCGTATTCCTCGACGTAGAGCATCATCCGACCGTCATGCGCGAAGAGGAATGGGTCCGCCAGGAAGCCGGTTCTTGGATTCGGTAGCACCGAAGCTTCACCAAAGTTCGCCGTTCGCCAGTCTCCGGGTAGGACAGCGACTGACCAGTACTCGTCGGTAATGGGAAGTGCTTTTCGAATGACTCGGCGAGCAAACGAGCGAAAGTCGGCGGTGAGCAGTCGGGTTGCGAATCCGTTGGCCGATCCAGTGCTGGGCGTCACGAGTGGGTGGTGGTCCACCGGAGTTACCGCGTCCGCAAGGAGCGTCGGGAGGATTATCGCCACATCATTAGCGGCGCGCCTAGTCGCTAATAGTGATTGCTCAGCGGCGGTGTAGGCGGTGGGGCTGGCGTCGGCTGCAATAGTGGTAGCGCTCTTCCACCCAGGAAGTGCAGCGGTGACACGGTAACCGGCGGCTGGCGCTCGTGCGGCCACGAGTCTCGCAGCGGCCGGCGGTCGACCTTCCGGAAGACCGTCGAACTCAATGCCGATCTCCGCTCTTATGGCGCTGCCCATCTCGGGTGGAGCCGCAGCAGCACCGAGGGTGACCAGGACAAAAGGGCCACTGGGAAAACCACCAGCTATTGCGGTTGGCCCGCTAGCCGTACCTTCGCTTTCGGAACCTGGTGTGGCGGCGGCTAGCACTCGATCAACGCCCAGCGCGAATCGAACCGGCATCGGGGTGCGTGGTGTGGGTGGTAGACCAGCCCGATCGAGCGTCACCGAATAGCCGTGGTCTTGCAGTATCGCCACCGCTGTCCAGGCAGTCGCATCATCGGCACCGGACCGCAATACGATTCGGGGTGCTTTGTCCGTCCGTTCAGTGGCGCACACGACGCCTCCTCCGGGTGGATGAGCGGTAGCGGTCAATGGCGCCATGAATCACTGCCCGGTACTTGGGAAGTACCGCCTGCAGCGAGTACGCGTCTTGTACTGTCTGGCGCGCCCTAGCCGCCAACTGAGCCGCCCGATCCCGATGGTTCAGGAGCGTTCGCAGGGCGCGGGCGATAGCAGCAGAGTCTCCGACTGGGACCAGGATGCCGTTGTGGCCGTCTTGGATGACGCTGGGTAGGGCCCCCACCGGAGTGCAGACCACTGTCGCGCCATGTGTCATCGCCTCGAGGACAACCATGGGCATGCCCTCGACGTGGGAGGCAAGCACCAAAATCGCTGCCTCATCGAGCAAGTCGGCGACCGCGTTTGGTTCGACCCAACCTGGTAGTTCAACCTGATCTCGGTGGGGGTCACCGACGATGACAGCAGAAACTTCTGGCTCCAGCAGTTCTCCGGCAAGTATCAGTCGAGCCTGCGGGAACTCATCGGCGATTGCAAGGAATCCCGCAGCGGTTTCGGGAGCTCCCTTTGGGCGGGAGACGTTGCCGATCTGGACTACCAGCTGTGGTCGACTCGCAGGATCGGGAATCTCGTTGGGAACCGCAACCGGATTGGGGATGAAGATTGACTCGGTAACGTCGAGTTCGGCGAGCCATTCTTCCCAGGACGGATCGAGGACGATGACTGACTCGGCTCGCCGAAGAACATTCCCGAGAATCGCGCGTTCCCACTTGTTCGCGTGAGCCAGGTGCCGCCCAACCTTGGCGCTATGCAGGTGAAAGATGTAGGGAACACTCAGCGCGCGCAAGAGTCCGGCAGCTGCGGCCTTGCGGCGGATCGAGAAGCCGCTAGTTGCATGAATCCAGACCAGATCCGGGCGATGAGTAACGATCTCGCCAACGAGGCGCAGATAGCCACCCAACCCCGCGAGCAACTTCGCTACTGGGCCGCCCGGGCGGTGGGTCGTCAATCGCTGCATATCCAGTTGATCGCGCAACGGTGAGTCCAAGATGGTGCGCACGACGGTGTCCATCCCCCCTCGGCTTTCCGGGCCTGGGGCGAGCAGGAGGACGCGAGGGCGGGTCATGGTGACGTGCCCGCCCATCTCGCGAAGGTTTCGCTGGGAGGATCTTGCTGGCGGACAGAGTTTCCGGCGGACTCCCGCGCATGGACGCGGCGCCGGAGGGCTTCTCGAGCGGTGACCAGCCGGTCGATCTGAGGCACCAGTCGCCGGTAAGTCTTCGCCTGCCAGGCGTGCCGATGATCGCCAAGAAAACGAATCTGTCCCTCGATAAGGAGCTGATCACTGAGTCTGGTGCCACCCGGATTGTCGCTCACCGTACCTGCGGTAGCGTGCCTTGCCGCAACTACGGGCACCATCCGCGTCCGCCAACCTCGGCTGCGGGCCCGAGTTTGCCAGTCCACCTCTTCGGAGTACAGAAAGTAGCGTTCATCGAATCCGCCGACATCTGCCCAGGCATCCTTGGAAATCAGCAGGCAAGCACCGCTGAGGTATCCAGGTTCGCCTTGTGGGGGTGCCGAGTAGTTGTCTGACAACGGTGTTCCCCGCAGGAGCGATGAGTAACCCAACCTCGAGATCAGCGCACGGGCCATTGTTGGATGACGATGGGCGTTATCCCATGGGTGCCGGGAGCTGTCAAAGATCATGGGCGCCACGGCCGCCATGTCGGGATGAGATTTGAGAGTTTGCTGGAGTGGGCGAATATCTCGGATCAGTTCCGCGTCGGGATTGAAAAGTAGTTTGTCGCTCTCCGGGCAAGAGTAAGACATTTGGTTGACCGCTCGAGAAAAGCCGATGTTCTCCGGATGAAAGGTCCATTCGACGTCTGGGTATTTCGCGGCGAGTTTCTTGATTTCAGCCGTGCCATCAGATCTGTTGTCCCACACCAGGATGCGAGAGTCACCTGCGAATCGATCAAGTGAGTTTAGGCAGCGTACTAACAGGTCAGCCCGGCGATAGCTCACTACAAGAACGGCAGTGTCGACCACGTGATCTCCTCCTGAACGTTGCTGAGGCTATCGCGGGTACGGCAGCCACGAGTGGTCGGTAGGACAGCGATCATTACTCCAAACGGGTGAAGCCTAGTCTCGGTCGTCACGAGATGTCGCCGGACTACCGAACCCACTTTCATGAAGTTCACGGCGCATTTCGTACCAGTAGTAACCACGGGGCTGTTCATGGCCGCGCTAGCTGCCCCGGCTAGCGCCAGTGCCCTCTCGAATCACGCAGGAGGCGCCCAATCGTCCGCTGTGCGATCCGCTGCAGTTGTGACCGGTTCTGGTCTGACTGCTGACGAGGGAGCCAAGCAGGCCAAGCAGGCCAAGAAGACCAAGAAGGCCAAGAAGTGCAAGCGGGCCAAGAAGACGAACAACGTCAAGAAGATGAAGAAGTGGTGCAAGAGCGACAAGCCACGCAAGGCCAACCGGAACACTTTATTAGCAGCTAGCACGGCAGACGAACTGCTGACGGGTTCGCTACCGTCCGGTGAGCGCCGCGGCTCCGCCACCGTAACGGCTGCCGTCGCTGGCACCTCTTCGGCCGTGCTCTCGCATACCGGCGACTGCAGTCGGCTCCGAGTGACCATGGCACAGAATGGAACTGCGCTCGACTCCGATAACAGCCGCAACGGGCGTGATGTGCGGATCAGTGCGGCTACCGCGGCAGGCCCAGTCGACTTCATGCTTGCGAAACCCAAGCGCAAAGTGAACTGCTCTGCGGATTGGGCGTTGGCAGTGTCACTGCCGCAGCCGACCGAGGAGCCGACCCAGGAGCCGACTCAGGAGCCGACTCAGGAGCCGACTCAGGAGCCGACTCAGGAGCCGACTCAGGAGCCGACCCAGGAGCCGACCCAGGAGCCGACCCAGGAGCCCACTCAGGATGCGGACTCGGGGCGCCTCACGGCTGACGAGACAGCTGACACCTGGGCCTTGGCTGCTTCCAGTTCCGGGCAACTGTCGGGCGGTCTTGCTCACTCAGGATGCGGGGAACTGCGTATGCGGGTCTACAACAACGGCCAGTTGATCATCGATTCTTGGTCATCGGCGGAGATCATTGCTGACAAGCCAGTCAACGCAGGCGAGATCGAGGTGCGAATCATGCGGGCGCCTGACTTCGAGACCAGTGGATGCGAGTCCGATTGGTCCTCGACAATGGCAGTGTCCGCGAGTAACTCTGAACCGACTGCGGAGCCGACGCAGGAACCGACTGCGGAGCCGACGCAGGAGCCTAGTGTTGCGCCGTTGTGGGTTGGCGACTTCGAGGATGGCGGCTTTGGTCAGTTCAAGGACACTCCGTGGAACAACTTGCCGGGTGCGCCGCCGGCGGCGTCGTCGCCGACGCGGGCTGGGTCCTTCTCGGGTGCCTACCGGATTACCGCTGGCGGTCAGCGTAGTGAGAATGTGCCTAGTTTCCGTTCATTGCAGGAAGGCGATGACTTGTGGTTCTCCTTCTCCACTCGGCT